>DASYXO010000082.1:0-16094 GCA_035934825.1 Casimicrobiaceae bacterium | reverse complement strand
TAATTGGGGGCCGCGGGATAATTGGGGTCAGACCCGTAAGAGACGCCTGGACAACACGGCGGCTTGCCACGGCGCCGGCGCGACTATTACGGCACTGACCCCAATTATCCCGCTGACCCCAATTATCCCGCCGGCGCGACTATTACAGCTCTGACCCCAATTACCCTGACTGACCTGTAGACTAGGCCCGGGCACGCACTACGCATGGCTCCTCCACAGAAAAAGCCGGGAAGCCGGCGCCGGATCGAGGCGCGGACGGCGCCCGGCGCACCCCCGCCCGCGCTCGCGCAGATCGCCGACCTCGCGTGGGCGGGCCGGCACGCGAAAGCCGTCGAGCTCGCCACCGCGGCGCTGGTCACAGCGCGACTTCCGGTGGCACGGAAGCTCGACCTGCTCGACCTGCGCTCCGAGAGCTACCTCGCCCAGGGTGAGCTCGACCGCGCCGGCGCCGACGCCGCCGCGATGCGCGAGCTCGCCAGCGCTTCCGGAAAGGCCGCGCTGAAAGCACGGGCGGACATCCGCATGGCGCTGATCCAAATGCGCAAGGGCGAATGGAAAGTGGCGGTGCGCACCGCCACCGCCGCGCTGAAGGCCGCGCGCCAGGGCAAGCAGAGGGCGCTCGAGGCGATGAGCCTCTACCGCCTCGCCGAGGCCCAGTTCCGCGTCAACGCGAGCGAGGCGTCGGTGCGAAACGCGACCCGGGCGGCCGCGCTGTTCGCACGGCTCGACCAGCCGGCGCTGCAGGGGCGCGCGCTGTGGGCGCTTGCAGCGGCACGCAGCAACCAGGGCCGCGCAGCCGATTGCGACAAGGCGGCCGCCGCCGCGCTGGAGCTCGCGCGACGCACCGGCGACCTCTACGGCGCCGGCAACGCGCTCAACATGCTGATGTTCAACGAGGCCGATCTCGCCACCCGGCTCAAGCGGCTGACGCAATCGCTGGCCGCGTTCGAGGCGGCCGGATATGTCGAGCGCCAAGGCGTCATCACCTACAACCTCGCCATTGCCTACATGAACCTCGGGCTGTACCGGCGTGCCCGACGGACGTTGCACCAGGCCAAGGACATCTACCGTCGCGCCGGCTCGACGGTCGACGCCAGCGGCAGCGAGTGGCTGCTCGCGGTCGTCGAAGTCGAGATGGGACACCTCGCCCGGGCCCGCGAGCACGTGGCAGCGGCCGTCGACGCCGAAGGGGGCCGCCGGGCCGCGGCGCGTTACCCCGGCTTCGAGCCGATGCTGCGCGCCCGACTCGCCTTCCGCGACAACGACCCCAAGTCGGCATTGGCGCATTTCCAACGCGCCGTAAAACTGTCCGAGTCCTCGGAGCAGGATGCATTCCTCTGCAACGCCCTGGCGGAGCACGCGAACGTCCTCCTCGCCACCGGGGATCCGGCCGCCGCGCTGAAGGCCACGCGGCGCGCGGTCGAGATCCATCGCGCCCACGACCTGGCGCCGATCCAGGGCCTGCAACCCGCGATGGTCTGGTGGGAGCACAGCCGGGCGCTTGCCGCCAACGGCGAGAGCAAGGCCGCGCGCCAGGCGCTGGAGACGGCCTACGGCTTCATGTGCAAGGGCATCGCCGGCCTGAGCGACGAGGGGCTGCGCCGCAACTACCTGAACAAGATCCGGTCGCACCGCGAGATCATCGCCGCCTGGCTCGACGATGCCAGGAAGCGCAAGCTCGCCGCGGCCCGCCGCAGCGCGCATCTCCAGGGCGAAGCAAGCCTGCGCGAACCCTTCGAGCGCCTGGTCGACACCGGCCTGCGCTTGAACGAGCTTCGCAGCAGCGCCGAGCTGCACGAATTTTTGATCGACGAGGCCACCGAGCTCTGCGGGGCCGAGCGCGTGCTGCTGGTGCTGGAGATGCCCGATGGGCTGCAGCTCGCGGGCTCGCTGGTCCCGCAAGGAGAGGACGCGCTGTCGGGCATGCGGGATGCTGCCGGCTTGCTGGCGGAGGTACGCAGGACACGCGCCGTCACCCTCGTCCACGATCCCGCCGGCGCCGACGAGCTGGCGCAGCGCTCGCGCATCGTCGCCCCGCTGATCGCCCAGCGCGAATTGCTGGGCTATCTGTATGCCGACCTCGACGGACGCTATGGTCGCCTGCGCGAATCCGACCGCGACCTCTTGGGAATGCTCGCCAGCCAGGCCGCCGTGGCGCTGGACAACGCGCAGTGGGCGCAGGGACTGGAGCGCAAGGTCGCCGAGCGCACGGCTCAGCTCGACGATCGGGTGCGCGAACTGGAGGTGATCAACGCCATCCAGCGCGGCGTCGCCGCCGAGCTCGATTTCCAGGCGATCGTCGATCTGGTCGGCGACACGTTGCGCGAAGTCCTGAACACCCAGGACCTCGCGATCGCCTGGTACGACGTTGCCGCCAAGCGCGTGCACAACCTCTACTGCTACGAGCACGGCGAGCGCCTGACCATCGGCCCGGCGCCGATGCGCCCGGGAGGACCGGCAGAGCGCATGATCGCGACGCGCCAGCCGATCGTTTACGGCAGCACCACCGCGGCGGCGGCCGACGGGATTCGCGCGGTGCCCGGCACCGACACGAGCAAGTCCGCGGCTTTCGTTCCGATCATCGGCAGCGACCGGGTGCTGGGCGACGTCGCGCTCGAGAACCACGAGCGCGAGAACGCCTTCGGCGAGCCGGAGCTGCGCCTGCTGCAGACGGTGACATCGTCGCTGGGCGTGGCGCTGGAGAACGCCCGCCTGTTCGACGAAACGCAGCGCCTGCTGCTGGAGACCGAGCGGCGCGCGACCGAGCTGGCGGTGATCAACAGCATCCAGGACGGCCTCGCGAGCCAGCTCGACCTGCAGGCGGTGATCGATCTGGTCGGCGAGAAGCTGCGCGAGGTTTTCGCCGCCGACGTCATGTCGATCGCGCTGCTCGACCGCGGGCGCGACGTGCTGTCGTACCCGTTCCTCGTCGACCACGGCGAGCGCTTCCGGCCCCCGCCGCGGACGGATGGCAGCCGCGCCGGGGTCGGCGGGCATGTAATGCGCACGCGGCAGACGATCGTCACCCATACGGCAGCAGAGCTCGATGCCGTGTACGCCCGGATTGGTGAGCAGAGCCAGAACCTCGGCGGGACGACCCTCGATCATTCGTTCGTGTACGCGCCGCTGCTGGTCGCCGACCAGGCGATCGGCCTGATCTGCATCGGCAAGCAGGCCGAGCGCGCATTCAGAGAAAGCGACGTCGAGCTGATCACCACGGTGGCCGCCAGCCTGAGCTTGGCGCTGCAGAACGCACAGAGCTTCGAGGCTGAGCGCCAGCGCAGTGCCGAGCTTGCCATCATCAACGCCGTGCAGCAGGCCCTGGCGCGCGAGCTGAGCCTGCAGGGCGTGTACGACGCGGTCGGCGACAAGCTGTGCGAGGTGTTCGACGAGACCGTCGTCGGCATCCGCATCTACGATCCTGAGGCGAACCTGCTGCACTACGTGTACCAGTCCCTGGGCCCGGGCCGGCGGATTCACCCTGCGTCCGGCCCACCGTCGGGCTTCGGGGCCCATGTGCTGGCAACGGGGCAGACGCTGCTCATCAACGAAAACATGGCGCAGGCGGTTGTGCAGCACGCCAGCTCGTCGCTCGCGCCCCCGGACGACGCGCGCGTCCCCAAGGCGCAGCTGATGGTGCCGCTGCGCACCGGCGATGAAGTGCGCGGCATGCTGACCCTGAGCAACCTCGAGCGCGAGCACGCCTTTCGCGATTCCGACGTGCGCCTGCTCGAGACCCTGGCAGCCAGCATGACCGCGGCGCTGGAGAACGCCCGCCTGTTCGACGAGACGCAGCGCCTGCTGAAGGAGACCGAGCAGCGCGCCGCCGAGCTTGCGGTGATCAACAGCATCCAGGAAGGGATGGCGGCGGAACTCGATTTCCAGGCGATCGTCGACCTGGTCGGCGACAAGCTGCGCGAGGTGTTCGCTACCGGCGATCTCGGCATTCGGTGGTACGACGAGAAGGCGGGTCTCGTCCATTACCTGTACCAGTATGAGCACGGAACCCGGGTGAGCCAGGCGCCCCTTCCACCGACGCCCGGGGGATTCTTCATCAGGATGCTGCAGTCGCGCGAGAGCCTGGTCGCGAATAACCGCGCGGAGATCGAAGCGCAGGGCATCCGCGCGATTCCCGGAACGGACCTCTCCAAATCCATCATCTCCGTTCCCATCATCGGCAGCGACCGGGTTCTCGGCACCATCGCACTCGAGAACTACGAGCGCGAGAATGCCTTCGGTGAATCAGAGGTGCGCCTGCTGACGACGGTCGCGGCGAGCATGGGAGTCGCGCTGGAAAGCGCGCGGCTGTTCGACGAGACGCAGCGGCTGCTGAAGGAGACCGAGCAGCGCAACGCCGAACTGGCGGTGATCAACAGCATCCAGCAAGGCATGGCCGGGTCACTCGACTTCCAGGGCATCGTCGACTTGGTGGGCGACACGCTGCGCGAGGTTCTGCATACGCAGGACATCGGCATCCGCTGGTACGACCCGCAAACCAAGTTGAACCACTACCTCTATGAATTCGAGCACGGCCGGCGGTTGACTGCGGCGCCGGCACCGATGACGCCTGGAAGTGCGACCGAGCGGATGATGGCGGCTCGGCGACCGCTGGTACTCAACAGCGCCGCCGACATGCTGACTTCCGGAATCAAGCTGATGCCGGGCACCGACCAGGCCAAGAGCGTGGTGTTCGTCCCCATCATCGGCAGCGACCGAGTGCTGGGCAGCATCTTGCTCGAGAACCACGAGCGCGAGTATGCGTACGGCGAGTCGGAGGTGCGCCTGCTGCAGACGGTGGCCTCCAGCATGGGGGTTGCACTCGAGAATGCGCGGCTGTTCGACGAGACGCAGCGGCTGTTCAAGGAGAGCGAGCAGCGGGCCGCCGAGCTGGCGATCATCAACAGCGTGCAGCACGCGCTCGCCGCCGAGCTCAACATGCAGGGGATCTACGACGCCGTCGGCGACAAGATCCGCGAGATCTTCGGCCAGGCCGACGTGGGCATTCGCATCTACGACCCGCAGACGGGCATGCTGCATTTTCCCTACACCTACGAGAGCGGGAAGCGCATCGTCATCGAATCGGAGCCTCTCGGAAACACAGGCGTTACTGCCCACGTCCTGCGCACCCGCGCGCCCCTGGTCGTCAGCGAGAACATGGCGTCCGAGATGCAGAAGTACGGCTCCTCCCTGATGCCAGGCACGCAGATGGAGAAGTCGGCGATTTGGGTGCCGCTGGTGGCAGGCGACCACGCGCGCGGGCTGATCAGTCTGACCGACATGGAACGCGAGCACGCGTACACGCCGTCGGATGTGCGCCTGCTGCAGACGCTGGCCAACAGCATGAGCGTGGCGCTGGAGAACGCACGCCTGTTCGATGAAACGCAGCGGCGCACGCGCGAGGCGGCGGCGCTGGCGGAGGTCGGCCGCGACATCTCGTCGACCCTGGAGCTCGCGACGGTGATGGATCGCATCGCGCAGCACGCCAAGGACCTGCTGGCCGGCGACACCAGCGCGATCTTCCTGCCGGAGGCCGACCCCGGCGTGTTCCGCGCGATCGTCGCGGTCGGCAATATCGCGAACGAGATCAGGGCGACACGGATCCATGCCGGCCAGGGAATCATCGGCAGCCTGGTGCAAAGCGGTCGCGCTGAATTCGTCAACGATACGCAGTCCGACCCACGCGCGGTGCAGATTGCCGGCACCGACAAGCAGGACAACGAGCGGCTGATTGTCGCCCCGTTGAAGGCGGGCGACGAGGTGAAAGGCGCGATGGCGGTGTGGCGCACGGGCGGGCAGCCGTTCAGCGCCACCGAGCTCCAGTTCCTGGTCGGGCTTTCGCTGCAGGCGACGGTGGCAATCCAGAACGCCCGCCTGTTCGCGGAAGCCGAACGACGGGCAGCGGAGCTCGCCACCATCAACACGGTGTCGCAGCGCCTGGGCGACCAGCTCGAAGTCGACGCACTGATCGAGCTGGTCGGCGATGAGATCCGGGGCGTATTCAGGGCCGACATCGCGTACGTCGCGCTGCTCGATCGCACCACCGATACGATCAGCTTCCCGTACCAGTACGGCGACACGATGCAGCCACTGAGGCTCGGCGAGGGTCTGACCAGCAGGATCATAACCACGGGCAAGGCACTCATCTTCAACTCAGACGTCGCCAGGCACCGCGAGGAGCTGGGGTCGCGCCTGGTCGGCAAGGCCTCCAGGTCCTACCTCGGCGTTCCCATCCTGGTCGCAGGCGAGTGCCAGGGTGTCATCAGCGTGCAAAGCACCGAGCGCGAAGGCGTCTACAGCGACGATGACAGGCGCCTGCTCGAAACCATCGCCGCCAACGTCGGCGCGGCGCTGCAGAACGCGCGCCTGTTCAAGGAGACCCGCGACGCACTCGAGCAACAGCGCGCCTCCGGCGATGTCCTCACCGCGATATCGAGCTCGATATCGGACCCCAAGCCGGTGTTCGACCGGATTCTCGAAAGCTGCGTGCGACTGTTCGCGAGCAGCGCGATCACGATCAACCTGGTCGGGGACGACGGCCTGGTCGACATTGTCGCCTATCACGGTCCGGGAAGAGAGCAACTGCAGCAGTTCCTCGAGCGCAAGCCGCTCGCAGGTGACACGGCATCGGGGCAAGCCATCGTCGAAGGCAAGCTCGTGCATCTTCCCGACGTGATCGGCGGCAAGGACGTTCCGCCCGGCACCCAGCGCGCCTGCGCGCTGATCGGCGTGAAAGCGATGATGCTCGCGCCCATGCTCTGGGAGGGTCGCGGCATCGGCTCGATCGGCGTCGGCCGGGACGTCGCCGGCCCGTTCTCGGACAAGGAGATGGCGCTGCTGAGGACCTTCGCCGACCAGGCGGTGATCGCGATTCAGAACGCGCGGCTGTTCAATGAGACGCGAGAGGCATTGCAGCGGCAGACGGCGACCAGCGAGATCCTGCGCGTGATCAGCAGTTCGGTGGCCGATGCGCGGCCGGTGTTCGACAAGATCCTGGAGAGTTGCAAGCACCTCTTCGGCAGCGACGAAATGGACGTCCTGGTAGTCGACGACGCGGGACAGCTCCAGATCGCCGCGTACATCGGCAAGGTGCACGACATCGTCGCGGCGAGCTTCCCGGCGCCGGTGGAATTGACGCCGGCCGGGCGCGCAATCCGCGAGCGCCGGGTAGTCCACTACCCGGACGCCGTGAACGGCGACGACGTGCCCGGCGTGGTGCGCAAGATCTCCAAGATCGCGGGCTATCAATCGATGGCGTTCGCGCCGATGCTGTGGGAGGACCGCGGCATCGGCGCCGTCGGCGTGGCACGCTCGCGCGGCGCATTTTCGGCGAAAGAGCTGTCGACGCTGCAGACCTTCGCCGACCAGGCGGTGATCGCAATCCAGAACGCGCGCCTGTTCAACGAGACGCAGGAGGCGCTGGCGCGCCAGACGGCCACCTCAGACGTGCTGCAGGTGATCAGCGAGTCGCCCACCGACGTGCAGCCGGTGTTCGACATCATCGCCGAGCGCGCCGCTTCGCTGACCGGGGCGCGCTACTGCCTCGTGACCCGGTTCGATGGCGAGCGGCTGCACCTGGCCAGCCTGCATGGCGTCGACGCGACGGGCGCCGAGGCGCTGCGCGCGGTGTGGCCCCAGCGGCTGGACGGCAGCACCTCGATTGCGGCGCGGGCCATCCGCCGACGCGGCGTGGTCAACGTGGCCGACCTGCTGGCGGAATCCGATGTCGATTACGCGCCGGAGATGAAGCGCGTGGTCGAGCTCGCCGGATTCCGCAGCGGCTTGAGCGTGCCGATGCTGCGCGACCAGCAGATCGTGGGCGCAATCACCGTCAACCGCGCCGAGACCGGTCTCTACGCCGCCAAGGAGGTTGCATTGCTGCAGACCTTCGCGCGCCAGGCCGTGGTGGCGATCGAGAACGTGCGCCTGTTCAACGAGACGAGGGAAGCGCTGGAGCAGCAGCGTGCGTCCTCCGAGGTGCTCGCAGCGATCAGCAGCTCGATCGCCGACACCGCTCCGGTGTTCGACAAGATCCTGTCGAGCTGCGAGCAGCTGTTCGCAGGCAGGGTGATTGCGATCGAACGCGTCGACGCCGCCGGGACGATCCGCATCGCAGGCTACCGGGGTCCCAGGCCGGCGCATGACGTTACCGTGATCGGTCCGGTCGCCACCGGCGCGTCGGTCAGCGCGAACGCGATCGCGTCGAGGAGCGTGCAGCACGTGCCCGACATCGCTGGCGGCGACGACGTTCCGGCGTTCAGTCGCGATGCGTACCGGGCGGTCGGTGTCGGGTCCGTGATCGTCGCGCCGATGCTCTGGGAAGGACGCGGTATCGGCGTCATCAGTGTCGGCCGCGCGAGCAGCGGCCCGTTTTCGGACAAGGAGATCGCGCTGCTCAAGACCTTCGCCGACCAGGCTGCGATCGCCATCCAGAACGCGCGCCTGTTCAACGAAGCGCAGGAAGCGCGCGCCGCCGCCGAGACCGCGAACGAAGCGAAGAGCGCGTTCCTGGCGACGATGAGCCACGAGATCCGCACGCCAATGAACGCGGTGATCGGCATGAGCGGCCTGCTGCTCGACACCGAGCTCGATGCCGAGCAGCATGATTACGCCGCCACGATCCGAGACTCGGGCGACGCGCTGCTCACGATCATCAACGACATCCTCGATTTCTCGAAGATCGAAGCTGGACGGATGGACATCGAGGCGCATCCGCTCGACCTGCGCGAATGCGTCGAATCGGCGCTGGACCTCGTCACCGCGCGGGCCGTCGAGAAGCACCTCGATACCGCCTACGTGTTCGAAGGCGAGGTCCCCGCGGCGGTGGTCGGCGACTTGACGCGGCTGCGCCAGATCCTGCTCAACCTGCTGTCCAATGCGGTGAAGTTCACCGAGCAGGGCGAAGTCGTCCTGACGGTTGCATCGCGCCTGCTCGCCGGCGGCAAGGTCGAGCTCACGTTCGCCGTGCGCGACACCGGCATCGGCTTGACGGCGGATGGAATGAGCCGGCTGTTCCAGTCGTTCTCGCAGGCCGACTCGTCGACGACTCGCAAGTACGGCGGCACGGGTCTGGGGCTTGCCATCAGCCGCCGCCTCGCCGAGCTGATGGGCGGGCGCATGTGGGCCGAGAGCGATGGCGAAGGCAAGGGCTCGACGTTCTTCTTCACCGTCGTCGCGCCGGTCGGTGAGCTGCCGCCGGCGAGACAGCGCGATTTCGTGGGTGTCCAGCCGGCGCTGCGAGGCAGGCGCGTGCTGATCGTCGACGACAACGCGACCAACCGCCGCGTGCTGGACCTGCAGACGTCGAAGTGGGGCATGGCGTCGCAGGCGACCGAATCGCCGCGTGAATCCCTGCGCTGGCTCGAGCGCGGCGACGCGTTCGATCTCGCGATCGTCGACATGCACATGCCGGAGATGGACGGGGTCGCGCTGGCGACGCAGATCCGCGCGCGGCGCCCGAAGCTCCCGCTGGTCCTGTTCAGCTCGCTCGGACGACGCGAAGCCGGCGACAACGACAGGCTCTTCGACGCGTTTCTTGCCAAGCCGGTCCGCCAGTCGCAGCTCTTCGACACGCTGGTCGGACTGGTCGCGCACGAAGACGCACCCAGGGCCGCCGCGACCGCACCCGCCGCACCGCGCATTGATCCGGACCTGGCGGCGCGCCACCCGCTGCGCATCCTGCTGGCCGAGGACAACGTCGTGAACCAGAAGCTCGCCATGCGCATCCTGCAGCAGATGGGCTACCGCGCCGACCTCGCATCCAATGGCCTGGAGGCGGTCGAATCGGTCGGCCGCCAGACCTACGATGTCGTGCTGATGGACGTGCAGATGCCCGAGATGGACGGCCTCGACGCAGCGCGCGCGATCTGCGCGCGCTGGGGTCCGCAGGAGCGCCCGCGGATCGTCGCGATGACGGCCAATGCGATGCAGGGAGACCGCGACATGTGCCTTGCCGCTGGCATGGACGACTACCTGACCAAGCCGATCCGCGTCGAGCAGCTGGTCGAAGCGCTGTCCCAGGTGCCGGGCCGAGGGAGCCGCTGACGTGGCGAACGAAACCATCGATGTCGCGACCTTCGAGGAGCTGAAGACCACGGCAGGCGACGACTTCGTTCGCGAGCTCGTCGACACGTTCCTGGTCGAAGCGCCGGCGATGCTCGCGGAGCTTCGCGACGCGTTCGCGGCGGGCGATGCAGAGCGCTTCCGGCGCGCCGCGCACTCGCTGAAGTCGAACGGCAACACCTTCGGCGCGCTGGCGTTCGGTGCGATGGCGCGCGAGCTGGAGCTCGGCGGCCTCGCCCCGGTCCAGCAGGCGCGGGGGGCGGCGCTGGCCGAGCTCGCCCGGGAGTACGAGCGCGTCGCGCAGGCGCTCGCGGAGCTTGCGCGTGCGTGAGGGCGCCCATCGCGGCGCGCGCCTGCTGCTCGTCGACGACAACAAGGTCAACCGGCTGCTGCTCGCCCGCAACCTCGAGCTTCAGGGTCACCAGGTCGCGGCCGCCGAGAACGGCCGGGTCGCGCTGGACATGCTGCGGCGCGAGGCTTTCGACCTGCTGCTGCTTGACATCGAGATGCCGGAGATGAACGGCTTCCAGGTGCTCGAGCAGCTCAAAGGCGACCTGCAGCTGCGCGATATCCCGGTCATCGTCACCTCGTCGCTGGAAGGCCTCGACAACGTCGTTCGCTGCATCGAGCTGGGCGCCGAGGACTACCTGCAGAAGCCGGTCAACCCGGTGCTGCTCAAGGCGCGCCTCGGCGCAAGCCTCGAAAAGAAGCGCCTGCGCGACCAGCAGAAGGAGTTGGTGCGCCGCTTTGCCACGCCCGAGGTGGCGCAGGACATGCAGGAATCCGGGTTTGCGCTGGGCGGCAAGCGCGTCGAAGGCTCGGTGATGTTCACCGACATCCGAGGCTTCACGTCGCTCGCCGAGTCGCAGCCGCCGGAGGAGACGATCGAGCTGCTCAACACCTGGTACACGCTGATGTTCGATGCCATCAGCGGCCATGGCGGAATCGTGAGCCAGATCGCGGGCGACGGGCTGATGGCCCTCTTCGGCGCGCCGCTGCCGCTCCCCGACCACTGCGCCGCTGCAGTGCGCGCGGCGCTGGAAATGCTCGAGATGATCGAACTGTTCGATGTCGAGCGGGCCGGCGCGGGCAAGCCGCCGATCCACATCGGCATCGGCATTGCGTCGGGCGACATGGTGGCCGGCTACACCGGCACCAACGATCGCGCCACGTATACCTGCATCGGCGACACCGTGAACCTCGCGTCGCGCCTCGAGGCGCACACCAAGGTGGCCGGACGCGCGATCCTCGTCGACAGTGCGACCCGGGCCGGACTCGGCGGGTCGATCGAGGTCGAGGCACTGGGACCCGTGACCATCCGCGGCAAGGCGCAGCCCGTCGAAGTCTTTGCCCCGAAGATTGGGGCAGGGAAATTGGGGTCAGAGCTCAATTAACCGGGAAATTGGGGTCAGAGCTCAATTGGTCGGGGCGGTATTGATGGGATGCGCCATCATCGTCGGCCCAGACCTCACGCATCGGCGCCAAGCGTCAGGCGCAGGCGCTCACCGCACGCCGAGGGCGGCCACGCGGCCGGCTCGTGGTTGCTCGCATCGTCATGGCCTCGATCTGCGCCTTGAATTCGTCCGAGCCGAAAGCGAGCTCGTGTTCGGTTGCGTCCCGGATCCGTCCCAGTTCCTCGTCGCAATTCGCCTGTGCACACCATCGCACGTATGCGTGCCCTTCCGGCGTTCCAAGTTCGACGAGCGCAGGGTGCCGTGTTACCAACGGGTCGTTACGCAGCCCGCTGAGTGCGCCATAGCTGCTCCAGCGATAGTCAGACGGATGGCGTGCGAGTCCAGCCCGAACCGGATTGAGATCGATGTATCGGCACGCGGCCAGGACGTGTTGATCGCGGGCGACCAGGCAGGCCCTGTAGCGGCCCTCCCACAACGTCCCGGTACGTTGGCGGGTCGAGTTCACGTGCCACACGTAGCGGGCGCCCAGCGATTGCATCAGCCTCGCCACGGCTCCAACCGCACCCGGCGTCAGCAGCAAGTGGACGTGGTTGGTCATGAGCACGTAGGCGTGTACCAGCACGCCGTAGCGCGACGCCGCTTCTCGAAGCGCGCCGAGGAAGATGCGGTAATCCCGGTCCTCGAAGAAGCACTGCTGCCGGTCGTTTCCACGCTGCACGACATGCAGCGGGAGATCAGTCAGCGGAAAGCGTGGGCGGCGGGACATGGTCGGGTGCGAACGTCCGGATCGTACCCAATGATTCGCACCTGCCGGATAGTCCAATCGACCGACCGCTCGGTATTACAGCTCTGACCCCATTTTCTGGATTCCGTTGCGGCGGACCGAGCAGGTCAGCGCCGTGGTAATGCAGCTCTGACCCCATTTCCCGGGGTTCTCCGGTCGAGCACCGGCTTCAGGTACCGGCCCGTATAGCTCGCCGCGACGCCGATGACCTGCGCCGGCGTCCCCTGCGCGATGACCATTCCGCCGCCCGCGCCGCCCTCGGGACCGAGGTCGATGATCCAGTCGGCGGTCTTGACGACGTCGAGGTTGTGCTCGATGACGACCACCGTGTTGCCGTGGTCGCGCAACCGGTGCAGCACGCTCAGCAGCAGCTCGATGTCGTGGAAGTGCAGGCCCGTCGTCGGCTCGTCGAGGATGTAGAGCGTGCGTCCGGTGTCGCGCTTCGAAAGCTCGAGCGCCAGCTTGACGCGCTGCGCCTCGCCACCGGACAGCGTCGTCGCCGACTGGCCCAGCGTGATGTAACCGAGGCCCACGTCGAGCAGCGTCTGCAGCTTGCGCGCGACGGACGGCACCGGCTCGAAGAACGCGTAGGCCTGCTCGACCGTCATCGCGAGGACCTCGTGGATGTTCCGGTCCTTGTATCGGATCTCCAGGGTCTCGCGGTTGTAGCGCTGGCCGTGGCAGATGTCGCAGGGCACGTAGATGTCCGGCAGGAAATGCATCTCGACCTTGATCAGGCCGTCGCCCTGGCAGGCCTCGCAGCGCCCGCCCTTGACGTTGAATGAGAAGCGGCCCGGGCCGTAGCCGCGCTCGCGCGCTTCCTTGACCTGCGAGAACAGCTCGCGGATCGGTGTGAACAGTCCGGTGTAGGTCGCAGGATTGCTGCGCGGCGTGCGCCCGATCGGGCTCTGGTCGACGCTGATCACCTTGTCGAAATGCTCGAGGCCGTCGATCTCGCGGTACGGCGCGGGCTCTTCCGAACTGTCGTAGAGATGGCGCGCGACCGCGTGGTAGAGCGTGTCGTTGATCAGCGTCGACTTGCCGGATCCGGAAACGCCGGTGACGCAGACGAACAGCCCGACCGGCAACTCCAGCGTCACGTCGCGCAGGTTGTTCCCCGAGGCACCGGCGATCGTCAGCATCCGCTCGCGGTCCGCCACCTGCCTGCGCGTGGGAACGGGGATCTCGCGCCGGCCCGCCAGGTACTGGCCGGTCAGCGAATGCGTCGCGCGCTTGATGTCCTCAGGCGCGCCCTGCGCGACCACCTGTCCGCCATGCTCGCCCGCGCCCGGGCCCATGTCGACGACGTAATCAGCAGACAGAATCGCATCCTGGTCGTGCTCGACGACGATGACGGTGTTGCCGAGGTCGCGCAGGTGCTTGAGGGTCGCGAGAAGGCGGTCGTTGTCGCGCTGATGCAGCCCGATCGACGGCTCGTCGAGGACGTACATGACGCCGGTCAGCCCCGAGCCGATCTGCGACGCCAGTCGGATGCGCTGCGCTTCCCCGCCCGACAGCGTCTCGGCAGAGCGGTCGAGCGACAGGTAATCGAGGCCGACATTGTTCAGGAAATTGAGCCGGGAGACGATCTCCTTGATGATCCTGTCGGCGATCGCGGCCTTGTGGCCGGGCAGCGCGAGATGCCCGAAGTAGCGCATCGACTCCTTGAGCGGCCACGCGGACATCTCGAAGATCGCCCGCGCGTCGTCGCCCTCCCCAACCTTGACGTTACGCGCTTCCCGCTTGAGGCGCGTGCCCTCGCATTCCGGGCAAGGCTTGTTGTTCAGGTACTTCGCGAGCTCCTCGCGCACCATGACGCTGTCGGTTTCGCGATAGCGGCGCTCGAGGTTGGGGACGATGCCCTCGAAGGCATGCTCGCGAGTCGTCGGCTTGCCGCGATCGGAGAGGTAGGTGAACGGGATCTTCTCGTCGCCCGAGCCGTAGAGGACGATGTTCTGCACGCGCTCGGGCAGCTTCCCGAACGGCCTGTCCGCGTCGAAGCCGATGTGCTTGGCGAGCCCCTGCAGCATCTGGAAATAGAACTGATTGCGCCGGTCCCAGCCGCGGATCGCCCCCGACGCAAGCGACAGCTGGGGAAACGCGACGACCCGCTTGGGGTCGAAGAAATTGATCGAGCCCAGGCCATCGCAGCGCGGGCAGGCGCCGACCGGGTTGTTGAACGAGAACAGCCGCGGCTCGAGCTCGGACAGCGAGTAGTTGCAGATCGGGCACGCGAACTTTGCCGAGTACAGGTGCTCGGCGCCGGTGTCCATTTCCACGGCGATCGCGCGTCCGTCGCCGTGACGCAGCGCCGTCTCGTAGGACTCGGCGAGCCGCTGCTTGAATTCGGGATGGACCTTCAGGCGGTCGACGACGACCTCCACCGTATGCTTAGAATTCTTGGCGAGCTTCGGCACCGAATCGATCTCGCAGACATTGCCGTCGACTCGTACGCGCACGAAACCCTTGGCGCGCAATTCGGCGATCAGCTCGAGCTGCTCGCCCTTGCGGTTCACGACGGCGGGCGACAGGATCATCAGCCTCGTGCCCTGGGCCATCGCAAGGGTCGCGTCGACCATCTGCGAGATAGTCATCGACGCGAGCCTCTGCTCGGGATGGTTGACGCAATAAGGGTCGCCGACGCGCGCGAAGAGCAGCCGCAGGTAGTCGTGGATCTCGGTGACCGTTCCCACCGTCGAGCGGGGATTGTGCGACGTCGCCTTCTGCTCGATCGAGATCGCCGGGGACAGGCCCTCGATCAGGTCGACGTCGGGCTTTTCCATCAGCTGCAGGAACTGGCGCGCGTAGGCCGACAGCGACTCGACATAGCGGCGCTGCCCTTCGGCGTACAGCGTGTCGAAGGCCAGCGAGCTCTTGCCCGATCCGGACAGCCCGGTGATCACGATCAACCGATGCCGCGGCAGGTCGAGATTCAGGTTCTTGAGATTGTGCGTACGCGCGCCGCGGATGCGGATCTGTTCCATGCGAGCTCTGTGCGATTCGCCTTCGACGCGGGGAGGACGAGTATCGTCCGCCGCTGCGCGTCGGACCTCGTCCGAACGACCTAGGGCGAGGAAGGCAACCTGCTAGTATATTGCGTTTCGCGAGTCCGTTTCCCGCACCCGCATGGGTGCCAGCTGGGGGCGCGCGCGCACACGATCAATCACCCGCATCGCTCAAGGACAACTGCAATGGCCTCGGTCAACAAAGTGATTCTCCTGGGCAACCTCGGTCGCGACCCCGAGACCCGCTACACGACGGACGGCGGCGCAGTCACCAACCTGAGCATCGCGACGTCCGAGCAGTGGAAGGACAAGAGCGGCGAGAAGCAGGAACGCACCGAATGGCACCGCGTCGTCCTGTTCGGACGCACCGCCGAGATCGCCGGCGAATACCTGAAAAAAGGCCGCTCGGTCTACATCGAGGGCAGGCTCCAGACGCGCAAGTACACCGACAAGGATGGCGTCGAGAAGTATTCGACGGAGATCGTCGCCGATCGCATGCAACTGATCGGAGGGGCCCGCGAAAGCGGCGGCGGAGGCGCCGACGTCGAGTTCAATGCCGGGGCCTCCTCATCGGGCAGCGGCGGTGGCGCTGGCGGAAGGCGCGAATCGTCGGGCAGCTCGAGCAGCGGTGGCGCGAAGGGTGGCGGTAAGAAGACGACCGAGGATTTCGACGACGACATCCCGTTCTGACAGGTGGCCAGGCCCCGGCGAGCCGGGGACCCGGTCCAGACTCTCGACGCCTGCGCTCACGTCGGCTGCAGTGCATCCTCCGCGAGAAAGCGGGCCACGCAACACGGGGTCACGGAAAACGGGGTCAGAGCTGCAATGGAA
>DASYXO010000112.1:0-6905 GCA_035934825.1 Casimicrobiaceae bacterium | reverse complement strand
GCGGTAGAGCATTTCGCGCCCTTTTCCTAGATCCGGCGAATGATCTTCTCGCCGAACAGCCCCTCGGGCCGGACCAGCAGGAACATCAGCGCGAACACGTAGGGGAACCAGCCCTCGATCCCGCCGCCGACGTAGGGACCGACGAATACCTCGGCGAGCTTCTCGGTCGCGCCGATGATCAGCCCGCCGACGATCGCCCCCGGGATCGAATCGAAGCCACCGAGGATCAGCACCGGCAGCGCCTTCAGCGCGACGAAGGTCAGCGCGAACTGCACGCCGTTGCGCGCCCCCCACAAGAGGCCGGTGACCAGTGCCACGAAGCCCGCGACGGCCCACACGATCGCCCAGATCTGCTGCAGCGGAATGCCGACGGCGAGCGCTGCCTGATGGTCGTCGGCGACCGCACGCAGCGCGCGGCCGATGCGCGTGCGGTTGAAGAACAGCGCGAGCGCCACCACCAGCGCCGCGGCGATGCCCGCGGCCATCAGGTCGAACTTGGAGACATTGATCCCGGTCCGGTCGGAGACCCAATTGATCGGCTCGTCCTGGATGCCGAGGTCGAGGCCGCGCACGCTCGCGCCCCACACCAGCTGCGCGAGCCCCTCGACGAAGAACGACAGGCCGATCGTCGCCATGAACAGCGAGATCTGCGGCTGGTTCACCAGCGGGCGCAGCACGAAGCGCTCGATGGCGAGCCCCACGGCGATCATCACCAGCAGCGTCACGACCAGCGCGAGTCCGAATGACAGGTGGTGCTCCATCAGCCCGACGAAGGTCAGTGCGGCGAAGAACACCAGCGACCCCTGCGCGAAATTGAAGACGCCCGACGCCTTGTAGATCAGCACGAAGCCCAGCGCGACCAGCGAATACATGACGCCGGACAGCAGGCCCGCGATCAGGACTTCGACGAAGAAGCCCATCAGTGGGCAACTCCGAGATAGGCGTCGATCACCGCCCGGTTGCCGCGGATCTCCGCCGGCTCGCCGTCGCCGATCTTCCTGCCATAGTCGAGCACGACGACGCGGTCCGAGATGTCCATCACCACGCCCATGTCGTGCTCGATCAGCACGATCGTCGTCCCATACTGCTCGTTGACGTCGAGGATGAAGCGGCACATGTCCTGCTTTTCCTCGACGTTCATCCCGGCCATCGGCTCGTCGAGCAGCAGCAGCGACGGCTCGGCGGCGAGGGCGCGCGCGAGCTCGACGCGCTTCTGCAGGCCGTAGGGCAGGCGCCCCACCGGGGTCTTGCGGATGTGCTGGATCTCGAGGAAGTCGATGATCTGCTCGACCTTGGCGCGGTTCGCGAGCTCCTCGCGGCGCGCGCGGCCGATCCAGACCGCCTGCTCGAGGAAGCTCGCCTTCATCCGGAGGTTGCGGCCCGTCATGATGTTGTCGAGCACGCTCATGCCCTTGAACAGCGCGATGTTCTGGAACGTGCGTGCAATGCCGGCCGCCGCGGCGTCGTGCGAGTTCATCCCGTGACGGTGCCGCCCGCGCCACAGGATCGTCCCGTGCTGCGGGCGGTAGACGCCGTTGATCACGTTCAGCATCGAGCTCTTGCCGGCGCCGTTGGGGCCGATGATCGCCCGTACCTCGTGCTCGCGCACGTCGAAGCTGATGTCGGACAGCGCATTGACCCCGCCGAACGACAGCGAGATGCGCTCCAGCGCGAGGATCACGTCGCCGATCGACCGCACGGGTGTCGTCATGTCGTCACCGGCGGCATCGGCTCGGCCTACGCCGCTTTCGCCGGCTGGGCCGGAAGCGTCGACGCGTCCTCGATCCGCAGGTCCGCGGCGACGATGCCGGAGCGACCGTCCTCGAACTTCACGACGGTCTCCACGTGCTGCACCATGCGTCCCGCATAGAGGGCTTCGACCAGCACCGCGTATTTCTCGGCGATGAAGCCGCGGCGCACCTTGCGCGTGCGCGTCAGCTCGTCGTCGTCGGGATCGAGCTCCTTGTGCAGCACCAGGAAGCGGCGCACCTGGGAATCGGCGAGACCCGGCTCGCTTGCGAGCTGCGCGTTGACCTGCTCGACGCATTCGCGGATCAGCGCGTACACCTCGGGCTTGGCGGCGAGGTCGGTGTAGCCTGAATACGGCAGGCCGCGGCGCTCGGCCCAGTTGCCGACCGATCCGATGTCGATGTTGATGAATGCGCAGACATGGTCGCGGCCGTCGCCGAACGCAACCGCCTCCTTGATGTGCGGAAAGAACTTGAGCTTGTTCTCGATGTAGTTGGGGGCGAACAGCGCGCCGGAAGCAAGCTTTCCGACATCCTTCGCGCGATCGATGATCCGCAACTGGCCGGCGTCGTCGATGTACCCCGCGTCGCCGGTATGAAAATAGCCTGCGGCATCGATCGACTCGGCCGTCGCGTCGGGCCGCTTGTAGTATTCCTTCAGCAGCATCGGCCCGCGCACCAGCACTTCGCCATTGCCGGCGATGCGGAGCTCGACGCCCGGGGCCGCGATCCCGACGCCGTCGAGCTTCACGCCGCGATCCGCCTGCAGGCACACATAGGCGCAGGTCTCGGTCGAGCCGTAGAGCTGCTTGAGATTGATGCCGATCGAGCGGTAGAAGCGGAACAGGTCCGGGCCGATCGCCGCCCCTGCCGTGTAGGCGACGCGAATGCGGCTCATGCCCAGCACATTGCGCAATGGCGCGTAGACGAGCAGATTGCCGAGCGCGTACCGAAGCCGGTCGCCCGGCGCGACCGGCTTGCCATCGAGGATCTCGGCGCCGCAACGCCGTGCAACGTCGACGAAGTAGCGGAACAGCCCGCGCTTGACCCGCCCCGCGTCCTCCATCCGGATCATCACCTGCGTCAGCAGGTTCTCGAAGATTCGCGGTGGCGCGAAATAGTAGGTGGGCCCGATCTCGCGCAGATCGTTCATCACGGTCTCGCCGGATTCGGGGCAGTTGATCGTGAACCCGACGTAGAGCCACTGCGCATAGGAGAACAGGTGGTCGCCGACCCAGGCCATCGGCAGGTAGGAAAGCACGTTGTCGGAGGGCCGCAGCCGGTCGAACCCGGCGCTTCCTTTCGCCGCCGCGATGAACGCGGCGTGGGTCTGGCGCACACCCTTGGGCCGGCCGGTCGTGCCCGACGTGTAGAGCATCCCCGACACGTCGTCCCCGCGGCCAAGCGCGACCTGCTCGTCGTAGAAGCCCGGATGGGCGCGATCGAACTCGCGGCCGAGCTCGAGCAGGCGCTCGAAGCTCGTGACGCCTTCGTAGTTCCGCATGCCGCGCGGATCGTCGTAGCAGATGTGCGCGAGCGTCGGGACCTGCGCCTTCGCTTCGAGCAGCTTGTCGACCTGCTCCTGATCCTCGACCAGCGCGTAGACGATCTCGGCGTCGTTCAGGACGAAGACGAACTCGGCGGCGGGCGCGTCCTGGTACATCGGCACCGGCACGCCGCCCAGCGCTTCGGCGGCGATCATCGCCCAGTAGAGCCGGGGCCGGTTGTCGCCGACGATCGCGAGGTGCATGCCGCGCCCGAAGCCCCGGGCGGCGAGCCCGCAGGCCAGCGCGCGCACCTCGTCGGCAACCTGGCGCCAGGTCCAGGTCTGCCAGATGCCGAGGTCCTTCTCGCGGGTTGCCGGCGCATCGGGGCGCGTGCGCGCGTGATGCAGCAAGAGCCGCGGAAAGGTGTCCAGACGCTCCTCCATCCCCCATCCTCCGCGATGCACCGCACCCGGCTTCGGGTGGAAGCAATCGAGATTCGTCGCCTTGCGCAGGATCCGCACCCCTGCCTCTTCCGGACGTGGGCAGTAGGCTGCGGCTGGCTATGGTACGTTCGATGCGAACGCCCGCGCAACGTGCACGTTCGTCAAGGTAAGCGATCGAGACACTCCCGGTTGTCGTCTGGCCGACAATCCCGCCATGCGCACGTTGAACGACCTGCTGGACGACAGCAACTGGATGACGACGCTGGCGCCCCCGCTGCGCGCCAGGGTCGAGGCCGAAACCGTCGCGCGGCCCTGCCCGACCGGCAGCCTGGTCTGCCGGCGCGGCGAGCGCGTCGAGCACTGGATCGGCGTGATCGACGGCCTGGTCAAGATGGCCAACGTATCCGCCGACGGCAAGCCGACCAGCTTCACCGGGATCGGGGCCGGCGGCTGGTTCGGCGAGGGCTCGCTGCTGAAGGACGAGCCGCGCCGCTACGACATCGTCGCACTGCGCGACAGCGCGATCGCGTACATGCCGCGCGCGACGTTCATGGCGCTGCTCGACCACAGCGTCGCCTTCAACCGCTTCCTGATCACCCAGCTGAACGAGCGCCTGGGCCAGTTCATCGGCATGGTCGAGCACGACCGGCTGCTCGGACCCGACGCGCGGCTCGCACGCTCGCTCGCCGGATTGTTCAACCCGGCCCTGTATCCACACGTGGGAGCATCGCTACCGGTGTCGCAGGAAGAGCTGGGCCAGCTGGTGGGCCTGTCGCGCCAGCGCGTCAACCAGGCGCTGAAGGTCCTCGAGCAGGCGCGGCTGCTGCGCATCGACTACGGCGGCGTGACCGTCCTCGACCTGCCGGGCCTGCGAACGTACGGGGGCTGAGGCAGCACTCCTCTGAGTAGCAGCACCATGCGCTGCCGAGGCGGCAGGAACCTCGTGGCGACACGGCGCGGAAGCCGCTCAGGTGTCGTACCGGTAGAACCCGCGTCCGGCCTTGCGGCCCAGGTAGCCCGCCGCGACCATCTCCTTCAGCAGCGGCGCCGGGCGGTACTTCGGATCGTTGAAGTCCGCGTAGAACACGTTCATCACGGCAAGCATCACGTCGAGCCCGATCATGTCGGCGAGCGCCAGCGGGCCGATCGGGTGATTGCAGCCTAGCCGCATGCCGTTGTCGATGTCCTCGGCGGATGCGAGCCCCTCCTGCAGCGCGAAGATCGCCTCGTTGATCATCGGGCACAGGATTCGGTTGACGGCGAAGCCGGGGCTGTTCTTGACGACGATCGGCGTCTTGCCCAGGCGCTCGGCAAAGGCGCGCGCGGCGGCCACCGTCGCCTCCGACGTCTGCAGGCCGCGGATCAGCTCGACCAGTGCCATCATCGGCACTGGGTTGAAGAAATGCATGCCCAGGAATCGATCGGGCGCCCGGACGACCGCGGCGAGTGCCGTGATCGAGATCGACGAAGTGTTCGACGCCAGGATCGTGCCGGTGCCGGCGAACTCGTCGGCCCGCTTCAGGATGCGCAGCTTGAGATCGAGGCTCTCGGTCGCGGCCTCGATGATGAGGCCCGCGCCCTCGAGCTCGGCATCGTCGCTCGCCGCGTGCACGCGCGCCAGCGCGGCGCGTGCTGCCTCGGCCGTGATCCTGTCCTTCTTCTGCAGCCGGGCGAGGCTGGCCTCGATGGTGGCGAGTCCGCGCGCGAGGGCGTCGTGTGCGACGTCGATCATCACGACATCGATGCCCGCGACGGCGCAGGCCTGCGCGATGCCGTTGCCCATCGTGCCGGCGCCGATGACGCCGACGCGCTCAATTGTCCGCATGCGCGTTGCCCCCTGCGTGAGCCGGTCGGCCGGCGTTATGCCGCGGCGCCGGCGCACGCTCCCGCGTGCGTTCCGGGTTGCGGCTCTGGAAATACGCGGCAGGCGTCGCGCCCAGGGTCTCGCGAAACACCTTGATGAAAGCGCTGACGCTGTCGTAGCCCAGCGAAAGCGCGACGTGCTTGACGGAACGACCGGTGGCGAGCCACTCGAGTGCCTGGGTGAGCCGGGCCCAGCGCCGCCACTGGGCGTAGGTCATGCCGGTCTCCCGCAGGAAGCGGCGCGAAAGCGTCCGCGGACTCATGTCCGCCCACTGTGCCCACTGCTCGAGGCGCCGCGGGTTGGCCACGTCGGCCAGCATTTCGCGCGCGATCGCGAGCAGGCGGGCATCCGTCGGCCACGGGAGCTGCAAGGGCTTGGTCGGCGACTGGCGGATCTCGTCGAGCAGCACCAGCAGCAGGCGCATTTGCACCGGGTCGAGCGGAACGTCGGGGCGCCAGTCGACCGCACGCTGCATCACCAATACGGCCAGTGGGCTGGCCTCGAAGCTGGTAGGCTCGGCCGGCAGGTCGCCGGTGAACTCGACGGCGAGAAAAGCACCAAACCCGGCGGTCGGCCCGTAGGATTCCACCGAATGCGGCACGCCGGGCGGCATCCAGCCGATGCCCCGCGGGGGAGCGAGGAAACGCCCGCGGGCGGTCTCGACGGCCACCAGGCCCTCGGTGAGCAGGAACAGGGTGCCGCGCGCGTGCGCATGCGGGGTGGCGTCGAACGCGACGTCGTTGCGCACATTCACGGCGATGAGCTCGGCACCGCCCACGCCATCAATCATCTGGCGCAGGTCGCAGGATAGAGTCGTTCGGTTCATTCCAGTGGTTTGGCCGGATTACGATATAAGTTGGCATAGTAAAGCAACTGTGCCATTCCGGTTCCGATTAAGCTTACACACTGATCCTCACCTAACGAAGGTCATGCTTCGATCGATTGGGCCTCGGCGCGTCATCTCGCTGGTCGCAGGCGCCGCGCTCCTGGCCGGTTGCACGACGGTCGGGCCGAATTTCACGGCGCCGGCCGCGCCCGGAGTCGCGGGGTACACGCGCGAGGCACTGCCGTCAGGCACGGCGTCTGCGCCCGGCGCCCTCGGCGCGGCGCAGCGCTTCGTGCCCGAGGCGAGCACCCACGCCGAATGGTGGCGCGAGTTCGGCTCGAAGCGGCTCGACGATCTCGTCGGCCAGGCGCTCGAACACAGCCCGACGTTGGCTGCGGCGGAGGCGACCCTGCGCCAGGCCCAGCAGACCTATGCGGCGCAGGCCGGCTCGACGCTGTATCCGACGCTCGGCGCCAAGCTCTCCGCCAGCCGCAACGAAGCCGATTCTTCGAGCACCGGCCAGCGCACTGCGACTCA
>DASYXO010000057.1:0-2537 GCA_035934825.1 Casimicrobiaceae bacterium | reverse complement strand
ATCGACCTGATGCAGCGCTACGGCATCTCGCAGCTGCCCGTGGTCGAGGAGTCGAACGGGCGCGGCGTCGTCGGCACGCTCCAGGAGCGCACGCTGCTCGACCGCGTCTACCGTGACCCCGCCGTCGTCACGACCGCCGTCTCGGCGGCGATGGACCCGCCGATGAGCCAGGTCGCGGTCGATTCCTCGCTCGACGACGCGTTCGAGCCGCTGCTGCGCGGCGAGCAGGCGGTGCTTGTGGTGCAGAACGAGAAGCCGATCGCCGTGATCACGCGGGCCGACCTGCTCGAGTTTGTCGCCCACCGCGGCCGGGGCTGATTTGCCGTCCGAGTCCGACTGGGGTTTCTCGACCCGCGCCGTCCATGTCGGTCAGGGGCCAGATCCGGAGACCGGCGCGGTCGTGCAGCCCATCCACATGGCGACGACCTTTGCGCAGCAGGGCGTCGGCAAGCACAAGGGATTCGAATACGGCCGCAGCGGAAACCCGACCCGCAAGGCGCTGGAGGAGAACCTCGCCGCGCTCGAGGGCGCCCGGCACTGCCTCGCCTTCGCGTCCGGGCTCGGCGCCGAGTCGACGCTCCTGCTGCTACTCAACCCCGGCGACCACGTCGTCTACATGGAGGACGTGTACGGCGGGACGTTCCGCCTGTTCGACAAGGTCCTGAAGCGCTACGGGCTGACGTTCAGCGCCATCGACGCGTCGGACCTGGACGCGGTTGAGGCAGCGCTCAGCGAGCAGACGCGCATGGTGTGGCTCGAGTCCCCGACCAACCCCTTGCTGCGGGTCGTCGACATCGATGCGGTGAGCGAGATCGCCCACAGCCACGGAGCGATGGTGTCCGTCGACAACACCTTCGCGACCCCTTACCTGCAGCAGCCGCTGCATCTCGGCGCCGACGTCGTAGTCCACAGCTCGACCAAGTACATAGGGGGTCACAGTGACGTCGTCGGCGGCGCGCTGATGACGAACAACGAGGAGCTCGAGGCGCAGCTTCGCTTCCACCAGAACGCGATCGGCGCGGTGCCCTCGCCGTTCGACTGCTGGCTTCTCCTGCGCGGCACCAAGACGCTGGCCCTCCGCGTCGAGCGACAATGCGCGAACGCCATCGAGGTCGCGCGCGCATTGTCGGCCCACAAGAACGTGAGACACGTCTTCTATCCGGGGCTCGAATCTCACCCCAACCGTGCGGTGGCCGCGCGACAGATGCGGTTGTTCGGTGGGATGGTGAGCTTCGAGGTGGCCGACGAACCGACCGCATTCCGCGTGCTCGAGCGGCTGAAGATCTTCGCGCTCGCGGAATCGCTCGGCGCGGTCGAGTCGCTGGCGGAGCACCCCGCGCGCATGACGCATGCGTCGATCCCCGCGGCGGAGCGACAGCGCTCGGGCGTGGGCGACGGGTTGATCCGTCTTTCCATCGGCGTCGAGGACGTCGCCGACCTCATTGCCGACCTGGAGAACGCCTTAAGCTGATCGATCCTTGATGCCTGATTCTGGTCGCGACCTGCCCAGCCGCGCTCTATATAAAGGACGCGACCGCGCGGGCGCGAGGTCGTTCCTCTACGCGATCGGTCTGAAGCCCGAGGACATCGACAAGCCATTCGTCGGCGTCTCCAACTGCTGGACCGAGACGATGCCGTGCAACTTCGGGCTGCGCGAGCTGGCCGCGCCGTTGAAGGCCGGGGTTCGGGCCGCGGGCGCGAACCCGATGGAGTTCAACACCATCGCGATCTCCGACGGAATCACGATGGGCTCGGAGGGGATGAAGACCTCGCTGGTGAGCCGCGAGGTCATCGCCGACTCCATCGAGCTGGTCACGCGCGGTCACATGTTCGACGCCGTCATCTGCCTCGCGGCGTGCGACAAGACCAATCCCGGATCGGCGATGGCGCTTGCGCGCGTCGACCGGCCGGGGATGGTGCTCTACGGCGGATCGATCATGCCGGGCTACTTCCACGGGGCGCAGGTTGCGGTGGGCGACGTCTACGAGGCGATCGGGGCCGCGGCCGCGGGCAAGATGTCCGACTCCGACCTCGCCGAGCTAGAGGCGGTCGCGTGCCCCGGCGCTGGTGCGTGCGGCGGCCAGTACACGGCCAACACGATGTCGATGGTCCTCGAGGTCATCGGCCTTTCGCCGGTGGGGTTCAACTCGATCCCGGCTGTCGACCCCGAGAAGCAACGAGCGGCCGAGCGCGCCGGTCGCATGGCGCTGAATCTGATCGAGCAGGACCTGCGACCGTCGCGCATCTTGACGCGGCGCGCTTTCGACAATGCGATCGCCGCTGTGGCCGCTAGCGGCGGCTCCACCAACGCGGTGCTGCACCTGCTGGCGCTTGCGCGCGAGATCGGCGTGGACCTGGCCATCGACGACATCGACCGCATCAGCCGGCGCACGCCATTGCTCTGCGACCTCAAGCCGGGCGGGCGCTTCGCCGCGGTCGAGCTCCACAGGGCGGGCGGCATCGCGCTCCTCACGGAGCGCCTGATCGAGGGCGGTTACATCGACGGCGACGCGCTCACGGTCACCGGCCGCTCGCTC
>DASYXO010000029.1:0-5929 GCA_035934825.1 Casimicrobiaceae bacterium | reverse complement strand
TGCGCGTGGTCCGCGCCTGGCGCCCAGACGTCCTCTGGTCGACCTATCCGATCGCGACCGCGCATTTGATCGGCGGCGCACTCCATCGTCGTTCGGGACTGCCGTGGATTGCCGATTTTCGGGACCCGATGGCGCAGGAGGGCTATCCTGCCGATCCGGACGTCTGGCAGAGCTTCAAGCGCGTCGAGGAGGATGCGTTGCGCAATGCGCGATGCAGCGTGTTCACGACCCCCGGTGCTGCGCGCGTCTATCGCGAGCGATACCCCGAATTTGCGCGCCGCGTCGAGGTGATCGAGAACGGCTACGACGAGGAGAGCTTCGCCGGGTGCGACCGCAGGTCGGCGCCGCGAGAGCCACTCAATCCCGCGGCGATCACACTCTTGCACAGCGGCATCGTGTATCCATCGGAACGCGATCCAACGCAACTTTTCGCGGCGCTTGCGCAGCTCCTCGAAAGCGGCGCGCTGCGCCGCAACGAACTGAGGGTTCGCTTCCGGGCGGCTGCGCACGATGTGATGCTCGCCGATTTGGCGCGCCGCTACGACGTCGAGAGCATGATCGAGCTGTTGCCGCCGATTGCCTACCGGGCGGCACTCGGGGAGATGCTGCGCGCCGACGCGCTGCTGGTCCTGCAGGCATCGAATTGCAACGAACAGATTCCCGCCAAGCTGTACGAGTACCTGCGCGCCGGTCGGCCGATACTTGCACTGACCGATCCGGATGGCGACACCGCAGCAGTGATGCGCGAAGCGGGACTGGGCGACATTGCACCTCTGGACCGCGTCGACAGGATTGCCGAGCGCCTCGCGCAGTTCCTTTCCGCCCTGCGCTCCGGGAGTGCCGCGACGCCCGAAGCACGCTGGGTGGCAGGCGCGTCGCGTCGAGCGCGCGCGCGAGAATTGTCGAATTTGCTCGACGTGTCGCTGGACGCCGACCGTCGGTCCGCGACATAGTCGGGCCGTGTTTCGCGACCCGATCCGGCGACCTGGCCGATTGCACCCGCATGGACCGAATCGACGTTGATCCGAAGGCCATAGGCCTCGTCAGCCTCGGCGAACTCCATAGAAATCAACGACTGAAGCACGGTAGTTTCTGCAATTTGTCAGGTATCGGATGCGGCCGGGTTCGTCAGCCGCGCATGTGCCGTGCAAGTATTCCAGTCACGCTGTATCGCACAGAACGTAGCGATTGGTACCGATCGGCGGTTGGATGTTTACGCAGATTGGAACTTGCGGAAAATTCCACTGTTCCGAGTTCCAGCGCCACGGCATCATCGACAAGCCGAGATTCTCAAGATCGCAGATGGCATGCTAATTGCTCACCGTTGATGCCATTCGCTCGACGCAGATTCGACGTTCATCAAAGTTAAACGAACCACTGCGAGCATACGGATCGCCGCGGCACGAGCGCAAACACGGGACACCATTGTTCAGCTTGCTTCGACAGAACGTTTCAAGTGCGACGCTGTTCCAGCTCGGCGCCGAGCTTTCGTGGCTGTTCGCCGCGATCATGCTCGTGCTGCGCGTCGACGGTGAGCACGGTGTCGCGCATTCGGAAGCGGCGCTGCTCGCATTCCTGTTCGCGCTCACCATCATCTGCCTGAACGGCGCGTTCGGTCTCTACCGCCGCGCCCAGAAGCTCTCGACCGGCGCGTACTTCCTGCGCATCGTGCTCGCGCCGGCGATCGGCATTCCACTCGCATTCCTCGTCGCGCGCTGGATGCCCGGCATCGACGTGTTGCGCGACAACTGGATCACGGCGATCGTCCTTGCGCTGCTTGGCCTGCTGCTGGTGCGGCACGTGATCGTCCTGCCCATGGTGTCACATCTGATGCCGCATCGCGTCCTCGTGCTGGGGACGGGGCCGGAAGCGAGGCTGGTCGAGGCGTCGCTGACGTCGACCAATCCACTGGGCTTGCGGCTGGTCGGCTTCTACCCGCTCGAGAAGTCCCAGGAGAATGTGGTGTCGCCGGGCCGCGTAGTGGCGCGCGCCGGGTCGCTCGACGACATGGTTAGGCAGCTCGGCATCGACGAGATCATCGTCGCGGTGCGCCAGCAGCGGGGTGGCGTGCTTCCGTTGCGGGCACTGCTCGATTGCCGCCTGAGCGGGGTGCAGGTGACCGACCTCGAGCGCTATTTCGAGCGGGTGCACGGCCAGGTCCCGATCGAGTCGCTGAAGATAAGCTGGCTCATCTATGGCCACGGATTCAGGCAGAGCGTGTTCCGCAACATCGTCAAGCGATGTTTCGACTTGCTGGTTGCCGCGGCGCTGATCGTCGTCACGGCGCCGATCATGGTCATCGCGGCCTTCGTCATTGCACTCGAGGGCGGCGGGCCGGTGGTTTACCGGCAGGAGCGGGTTGGTCATCGCGGACGCGCCTTCACGGTCTTCAAGTTTCGCAGCATGGCACGCGATGCCGAGGTCGATGGCCGGCCGGCATGGGCCAGCAGCAACGATCCACGCATAACCCGGATCGGCAAGTGGCTCAGGCGCACGCGCATCGACGAGCTCCCGCAGCTCATCAACGTGCTGAAAGGCGAGATGAGCTTCGTCGGTCCGCGGCCCGAGCGACCCGAGTTCGTGGCGATGCTGACCGAGCAGATTCCGTTCTATGCGGTGCGACACAGCGTCAAGCCGGGCCTGACGGGATGGGCGCAAGTGCGGTACTCTTACGGCGCAACGGTGGAGCAGTCGATCCGGAAGCTCGAATACGACCTCTACTACGTGAAGAACCACACGCTGATGCTCGACCTCGTCGTCCTGCTGGAGACGGTTCGCGTCGTACTGCTCGGCGAGGGCGCGCGCTAGGCGCGCCGGACCGCAGCATCGCGCGCGGGCATCGACGCCGGCACTCAGCCGGCGCGACTGTATTCTCCGACCCTGTCCCGTGACGTGACCCCGTGACTGCGAATGCAATCGGCACCATGGCTGCGTGGAGCTTCGGCTTGGCGCTTGCCGGCTATACCGCATTCTCCGCGCGCGTGCTGCTGGGTTGGCATGGCGGCGCGCGCGCGCGACTTCTGCTCGCTGCGCTGGTGGCGACGGCGGTGTGGGCCGCAATCTGCCTGTTCGTCGTGCCGACCCAGTCTCAGGCTGCGCTGCTCGCTTCGAACATCGCCGACGCGACGCGGTACGCGGCGTGGTTCGCGTTTCTCGCGAGCCTGCTGCGCGAAGCGCGGGCGGCAGTCGGTGTCGCGCCGGTCCGGACGCGTCCAGGGCTGCCGTTCGCGGCCACGGTCGCCGTGGGCATCGCCCTCGTCGCCGGCGTCCTGCTGAGCGAGGGCACACCTCTTTCGGGATCGTCCTGGCTGCCGGATGCGCGCGCAGGCTACCTGCTTCGGCTGTGCATCGCCGTTTCCGGCCTTGTGCTGGTCGAGCATGTCGTCCGACGCGTGGTGCCGCAGATGCGCTGGGGCATCCGGCCGCTTGCGATCGCGCTTGCCGGCGTGTTCGGCCTCGACCTCTATCTTTTTGCCGATGCGCTGCTGTTCGGGCGGCTCGATCCGGTGATCTGGATAGCGCGTGGGTTCGCCAACGCGCTCGTCATTCCGTTCCTCGCGGTCGCGACGGCACGCAACACAGGATGGACCGTCGACTTGCACCTGTCGCGCCGCGCGGTGTTCCAGTCGTCGGCGTTGCTCGTCTCGGGCACGTTCCTCCTGGCGATTGCGGCCGCAGGCTATTTCGTCCGCTATTTCGGCGGCGGCTGGGGACGCGCACTGCAGATCGAGCTGCTGTTCGGCGCGGCGTTGTTCGTCGCGCTCGCGGCCACATCGGGCCGCTTGCGCTCCCGGCTCAAGGTCTTCGTCAGCAAGCATTTCTTCTCCTATCGCTACGACTATCGCGAGGAGTGGCTGAAGTTCACGCGCACCCTGTCGATGGAAGGATCGACGCAGAGCGTCCAGGAGCGCGTGATCGTCGCGCTCGCCGACCTGGTCGAAAGCCCCGGCGGTGCGCTGTGGTTGAAGGGCGAGTCGCGCGGCTACGTGCAGGCGGCAAGGTGGAATCTGCCCGCGGCCGGCGGTGTGGAGCCGGCAGACGGGGCGCTGGCGACGTTCCTGGTGCGCACCGGCTGGGTCGCCGACCTCGCCGAGTTCCGTGACCACCCGTCCCGCTACCCGGGCCTGGCGTTGCCCGATTGGCTCGCCGATCTTCCATCGGCGTGGATCGTCGTTCCGCTGTTGTCCGGGACCGAGCTGCTCGGGATGGTGGTGCTGACGACGCCGCGCACACCGGTCGAGCTCGATTGGGAGGTGCGCGACCTGCTGAAGACGGCGAGTCGCCAGGCGGCGAGCTTCCTTGGGCAGATGCGCGCGACCGAAGCGCTGCTCGAGGCGCGCAAGTTCGACGCCTTCAACCGGATGTCGGCGTTCGTCGTGCACGACCTCAAGAACCTGGTATCGCAGCTCAGCCTGATGCTCAGGAACGCGCAGCGCCACCGGGACAACCCCGAGTTCCAGTCCGACATGCTGGCGACGGTCGAGCACGTCGTGGAGCGGATGAATGGCCTGATGCTGCAATTGCGCGTGGGGGCCACCCCCGTGGATAATCCGCGTCCGGTCGATCTCGAGGCGGTGGTGCGACGTGTCTGCGCGGCCAAGACCGGTCCGCAGACGAGCGTCGACCTCGAGGTGGCCGCGGCGGTCACCGCCGTCGGGCACGAAGATCGCTTGGAGCATGTGATTGGACACCTGATCCAGAATGCAATCGATGCGAGCTCCCCTCCCCGGCAGGTGCACGTGAGGCTCGGGCGCGATGGCGGCCGTGCGGTCCTCGAAGTCCGTGACCGCGGCGTCGGCATGACCCCCGAATTCGTCCGCGAGCGCCTGTACAAGCCTTTCCAGACGACCAAGGCCACGGGGATGGGCATCGGCGTCTACGAGAGCTCGCAATACGTGACCGGACTGGACGGCAGCATCGCCGTCGAAAGCGAGCCGGGCGTGGGAACCGGTGTCTTCCTGAGGCTGCCGCTGGTAGACGCTGTCGATGCCCGCCCCCCGCCGGCGGTCCGGGAGCCCACCGCATGACCGACGAGCGCAGGCCCCTGTTGATCGTCGAGGACGATCCCGCGCTGCAGAAGCAGATGCAGTGGGCGTTCGACCGGTACGAGACGGTCGTCGCGAGCGACCGCGAAGGTGCCATCGCCCAATTGCGCCGCTATGAGCCCGCCGTCGTCACGATGGACCTCGGTCTTCCACCGCAGCCGGACGACCCCGCCGAGGGGCTCAAGCTGCTGGAGGAGATCCGCGCGCTGGCACCGGGGACCAAGGTGATCGTGCTGACGGGACAGAACGACCGCGCCAATGCGCTGAAGGCGATCGGGCTCGGCGCGCACGATTTCTGCACCAAGCCGTTCGAGCCCGAGCTCTTGACCTGGGCGATCGAGCGCGCTTTCCGGGTGCACGACCTGCAAGCCGAGAATGAGCGCCTGCAGGCCGCGCAGGAATCGCCCGCAATGGCCGGGATCGTCACCCGCGACCCAGCCATGCTGCGCATCTGCCGGACGATCGAAAAGGTGGCCCCGACGTCGGCAACGGTCCTGATCCTCGGCGAATCGGGAACCGGCAAGGAGCTGCTGGCCCGGGCGCTGCACGATCTATCCCCGCGGCGCAGGGAACGCTTCGTCGCGATCAACTGCGCGGCGATCCCCGATACCCTGCTCGAAAGCGAGCTCTTCGGCTACGAGAAAGGCGCATTCACCGGCGCCGTCAAGCAGACACTGGGCAAGATCGAGACGGCGAGCGGCGGCACGCTGTTCCTGGACGAGATCGGCGACCTGCCGACTTCGTTGCAGGCGAAGCTGCTGCGTTTCCTGCAGGAGCGCGTGATCGAGCGCATCGGTGGCCGCAGCGAGATTCCGGTCGACGTTCGCATCGTCTGCGCGACCCATCAGAGTCTCAAGGACCAGATCACGCAGGGCCGGTTCCGG
>DASYXO010000023.1:0-6783 GCA_035934825.1 Casimicrobiaceae bacterium | reverse complement strand
AACAGCCACAGCGCGGCGATCAGCACGACGCTCGCCAGGACCACCAGCAGGCTCTGCGCGCTGAACGCCAGATCCCCCCACTGGAGCGTCGCGGACGAGAATGCCGGCGTGCGCGAGCCTTCCGCGCCGAAGAACCACAATCCGAGTCCGGTCAGCACCAGATGCTCGGCGACCGACACGATCAGTAGCACCAGGACGCTTGCATCGGCGACGGGCTGATAGATGATCCGGTACTGCAGCGGCCCCATCGCAGTGACCGCTGCCAGCGTCAGCGCGATCTGGATGCCCAGCGGGAGCTGCTGCGGCGCTGCCCACCACACGAGCGCCGCGATCGATGCCGGAATGCCCACCCACATCGCGAGTCGTCGCGGCAGGCGCGCAGCCTCGCCGCGACGCAGGGTCGCGACCGCCTCGACGATGCCGGCGACGACCGCGAGGCCGAGCAGGAGTCCGACGGTGCCCGGAGATTTGCCGAGCTGCAGGCCCGCCAGCGTCAGCGTGCCATAGGCCAGGAATTCACCGGACGGCACCCAGATGACGCGGGTAACGGTGAACACCAGCACCAGCGCCAGGGCGAGCAGCGCGTAGATCGCACCGTTGGTGATGCCGTCCTGCGCGAGCAGCGCCGCAATCGAGAGGTCCATCGTCGGCAGGTGTCGCGCGCGAGGCGGCCCAGGCGATTGGGACGACCCGTGGCATGCCGGCCGGAGCGCCCGGCCCGACCCGTGGGTCCGCGGCGCTCAGCGCGTCCCTACTTGAGCAGGACCCATTTCCCGTTCTCGATGCGAATCATCACCCGCGCGCGATTGTCGAGTCCGTTGTGGTCCTGTGGACTCATGTTGAACACGCCGTGGGTGCCGACGACCGAGGTCGTCTCCAGCGCGTCGCGCAGGGCACCGCGGAACTCGGGCGTCCCCGGCTTCGCCTTCTTCAGCGCCTCGGGCACCGCCTTGCCGAGCAGCAGGAATGAATCGTAGGCATGGCCGCCGAACGTCGCCCGCGAGCCCGGACCGTACTTCGACTCGTATTGCGTCACGTAGGCCCGTGCGACCTTCTTGATCGGATTGCTGTCGGGGAGCTGCTCCCAGACGAGCATCGGGCCGATCGGAAGCACCGTTCCGTCGCCGTCCTTGCCCAGCACGCGCAGGAAATCAGGATTGGCCACACCATGAGTCTGGTAGATCCGGCCCTTGAAATGCCGCGCGACCAGCTCCTTCTGCGGCGTCGCGCCCGGCGTGCCCGCAGCGCCGATCAGGACCGCGTCGGGATGTGCGGCCATCAGCTTCAGCACCTGACCGGTCACCGAAGCGTCGTTGCGGTTGTATTTCTCCTCGGCGACGATGCGAATGCCTGCGGTCTGCGCCGAGCGGCGGATTTCGCCCAGCCAGCTGTCACCGTAGGCGTCGTTGAAGCCGATGTAGCCCAGCGTCTTGACCCCGTCCGCCTTCATGTTGACGGCGATCGCATCGGCCATCAACGAGTCGCTCTGCGGCGTCTTGAACACCCAGTGGGTCCTGGGGTTGGCCGGATCGACGATGCGCGCCGACGCGGCCATCGAGATCATCGGCGTCTTCGCGCTGGCGACGATGTCGACCATCGCCAATGAGTTCGGCGTGATGGTCGACCCGACGATCACATCGGCGTGGTCCTCGCTGATCAGCTTGCGCGTGTCGGTGACGGCTTGGGTCGTGTCGGAGGCGTCATCGAGGACGATCCAGTTGACCCGCTCCCCGGCGATCGACCTGGGAAGCAGCTCGATGGTATTGCGTTCCGGAATCCCCAGCGATGCCGCAGGCCCGGTCGCCGACACAACCACGCCGATCGTGATGTCGGCAAGCGCCGCCCCGGTCGCGCCCAGGCAGGCCGTTGCGACCGCTGCGATCGCGATGACGATGTGCTTCATTCCAATCCCCCCTCTGATCATGGACAGGCGCGGCGCGTCGTCCCCGGACGCGCCAAAGCCGCGGCTCAATGCTTGACCGAGTCGCGGATCTCCCGGAGCAGCACGACTTCCTCCGGCGGCCCAGCCGGCGCAACCGGCGGCGTGTCGCGCTTCAGTCGATTGATCTGCCTCACCATCAAGAAGATGATGAACGCGAGAATCAGGAAGTTGATCGCGACGGTGATGAAGTTGCCATAGGCGAGCAGCGGAATGCCGGCCTTGGTCAGCGCGTCGTAGGTCATCGGCCCCGCGTAGCCGGCAGGCGGCGCTTTCAAGATGATGAAGTAGTTCGCGAAATCCAGCCCGCCGAAGATCCGGCCGACGACCGGCATGATGAGGTCTTTGACCAGCGAGTCGACGATCTTGCCGAATGCACCGCCGATGATCACGCCGACGGCGAGGTCGACGACGCTGCCCTTGACCGCAAACTCCCGGAATTCGCTCGCGAACGACATGGTGCTCCTCCTAGGTCGGTTGCGCATCCTTCTCCAACGCAGCGGCCGGGGAACTCCTACCTCAGACCGCAGCCTCGCCCGATTCGCCGGTGCGGATGCGAAGTACCTGCTCCACGGCCGTCACGAAGATCTTGCCGTCTCCGATCTTGCCGGTTCGCGCAGCCTTGATGATCGCGTCGATCGCGCGCTCGACGAGGTCATCCGCGATGACCAGCTCGACCTTGACCTTGGGCAGGAAGTCTACGACGTACTCGGCGCCGCGATAGAGCTCGGTGTGCCCTTTCTGCCTTCCGAAACCCTTGACCTCGGTGACGGTGAGCCCGGTGACGCCGACGTCCGACAGCGCTTCGCGCACCTCGTCCAGCTTGAACGGCTTGATGATCGCTTCGATTTTCTTCATTGCCGTGCCCGGGGCGGGAAGAAAAATGCCGGGTAGAGCATACACGAACGGGCGGTCGGAGCGCCTCTGGGGGCCGACCGCGGCGGCTAGCCCACGCTCTCCCACTCGTTCCACGCCGACGTGATCGGGTAGCGCCAGTCCTTGCCGAAGCCCCGCGGCGTGATGCGGATGCCGATGGCGGCCTGGCGGCGCTTGTATTCATTGACCTTGATCAGGCGCACGACACGCCGCACGTCGGCCGCCGGGTAGCCCCGCGCCACGATTTCGGCCGGGGCCAGGTCGCGCTCGACATAGGCCTCGAGGATGGCGTCGAGCACATCGTAGGGCGGCAGCGAGTCCTGGTCGGTCTGGTTCGCCCGCAATTCGGCCGACGGCGCGCGCGTGATGATCCGCTCCGGGATCACCTGTCCCAGGCTGTTGCGGTAGCGGGCGAGCCGGTAGACCAGCGTCTTGGAGATGTCGCGCAGCACGGCGAAGCCCCCCGCCATGTCGCCGTAGAGCGTCGCGTAGCCGACCGCCATCTCCGACTTGTTCCCGGTCGTCAGGACGATCGCGCCGGACTTGTTCGACAGGGCCATCAGCAGCGTCCCGCGGACGCGCGCCTGGATATTCTCCTCGGTCGCATCCACGGACCGGCCCGCGAACTCGGCGGACAGCGATCCGAGGTAGGCGCCGAACATCGGTCCGATCGGAATCTCGTCGTAGCGCACGCCGGTGATCCCGGCCATCGCGCGCGCATCCTCGAGGCTGATCGCTGCGCTGTACTGCGACGGCATCATGACCGCGCGCACGCGGTCGCGGCCCAGCGCGTCGACGGCAACGGCGAGCGTCAGGGCCGAATCGACGCCACCCGAGAGGCCGATGATCACGCCCGGGAACCGGTTCTTGCCTACATAATCGTGCACGCCCATCACCAGCGCCTGGTAGACGTGGGGCTCCGGTGCCGGGTCGAGCGACCCGCGTACGGCTTTGGGCGTCGCACCGTCGAATTCGGCCAGCGCCAGGGTCTGGTGCCAGGCGGGGAGCTGCTGCGCGGATGAACCGTCCGCGCCCATCACGAACGACGCGCCGTCGAACACCAGCTCATCCTGCCCGCCGACGCGGTTGACGTAGACGATGGGCAGTCCCGTCTCGCGAGTGCGCGCCGCCACCTGGGCGACGCGCGCTGCCTGCTGTCCCGTGTGGTAGGGCGAACCATTGGGGACGACGAGGATCTGTGCGCCGGCGGCGCGCGCCTGCGCCGCCGGCTCCGGGTACCAGCAGTCCTCGCAGATGATCGCGCCGACGCGCAGCCCATCGACCTCGAACACGCAAGGCCCTCCGCCGGGCGCGAAATAGCGCTCCTCGTCGAATACCGTGTAATTGGGCAGGCGCTGCTTGCGGTAGACGCGATCCACCCGGCCGTCGCGCAGCACGGCGAGCGAGTTGTGGCGCCTGCCGCCGGCGTGCTCGGGAAAGCCCACCAGCGCCACGATGCCGCTCACCTGCGATGCGAGCGCCGACAGCTCGGCAGCACAGGCATCCAGGAAAGCAGGGCGCAGCAGCAGGTCCTCCGGGGGGTAGCCGCACAGCGACAGCTCGGGTGTCACCACCAGCGCGGCGCCGGCGGCACGCGCCTGTCCGATCGCCTCGAGCAGCGCCTGCGCGTTGCCCGAGAGGTCGCCAAGCCTCTGGTCGAGCTGCGCAAGCGCAATCTTCATCGGAAAATGTTAGCACGCGGGTTTGCGGCAGCCGCTGCGCGCGCCGCTTGAGCGCGCAGCCGCCAGCAGCGACAATCGGGGCATCCCATGCGCGTGCCCGTTCCCTGCCCGCCCCCGCGACCGCCGGTCCCCGCGTCGGCGCTGATCCGTGACGACGTCGATCTGTCGTCACTTGCCGCTCGCGACTGGGATCGGCTCGCCGGCGCGACGCCGCTGCTGTCGCACGCGTACTTCTCGGCCCTGCATGAATCGGGCTGTGCCTCGCCCGAAACCGGATGGACGCCGCGCTTCCTGACCGCGTGGAATCGCGCAGAGCTGGTGGGCGCGTTGCCCCTCTACGAGAAGGCGCACAGCTACGGCGAATACATCTTCGACTGGGGCTGGGCCGACGCCTACCGCCGCCACGGCCGGCGCTACTATCCGAAGCTGCTCGCCGCGATTCCATTCACGCCGGTGTCGGGTCCGCGCATCCTGGCGCCCGACGCCAACACGCGACGCGCGCTGCTCGAGCGTGCGCTGTCAGAGCTACGCCGCGGATTCTCGTCGCTGCACGTTCTGTTCACAGAGGAGGACCAGACATGCGAAGGCGTCGCCGCAGGAATGCTCGAGCGCGAGGGGGTCCAGTTTCACTGGCGCAACGACGGTTACCGCGACTTCGCCGATTTCCTGTCCACGTTGAACCACGACAAGCGCAAGAAGATCCGCCAGGAGCGCCGTCGCCTCGCCTCGACCGGGGTCACGTTCACGCGCAAGCCGGGCCGCTCGATCACCGCTTCCGACTGGGCGTTCTTCTTCGAGTGCTACCAGCGCACCTACGCGGCACACCGATCCACGCCCTACCTGTCGCTCGATTTCTTCGAGCGCATCGGCGCCGCGCTTCCTGACCACCTGCTGCTGGTGCAGGGACAGCGCGATGGGCGGCCACTGTGCGCAGCGCTGGACGTGCGCAACGAGCACACGCTGTGGGGGCGTTACTGGGGAACGCGCGAGTACGTGCCCGGCCTGCACTTCGAGGCCTGCTACTACCAGGCGATCGAGTTCTGCATCGAACGCGAAATCGGCAGCTTCGAGGGCGGCGCCCAGGGCGTCCACAAGCTGGCGCGCGGGCTACTTCCCGCGCCGACGCGCTCGCTGCACGCGATCGCAGATCCTGCCTTCGCGCACGCCATTGCCGAGTACTGCGCCCGCGAGCGCGCCGACGTTGCCCATTCGATCGACGAGCTCGAGACCAGCACGCCGTTCCGGCGCAACCCGCAATGAGCCCGGCCGACGCGCACGACGCGATTCTCCTCGCGCGGTCGGGATCGGTCGCGACGCTGACCTTCAACCGCCCGGCGGCGCTCAACGCGCTGGACATCGCCATGATGGACGCGCTGATCGCGAATGCGACGACGCTGTCCGGCGACCTGTCGCTGCGCGTCGTCGTGCTGCGCGGTGCCGGGCGTCATTTCATGGCCGGAGGCGACCTGCGGACGTTCGCCGCACGTCTTGCCGGCGACCGCGAAAGCATCCGCGGCGACTTCGAGCAGATCGTGCAGCGGGTGCAGACGGCGATCGAGCTGTTCCACCGCATGCCGCACGCGGTGATCGCCGCGGTCCACGGCGCGGTTGCCGGATTCGGATTGTCGATCGCCTGCGCCTGCGACCTCATCGTCGCGGCGGACGACGCCGTGTTCGCGTCCGCCTACCGCAATGTCGGCCTGACGCCGGACGGCGGTGGGACCTGGTCGCTGCCGCGCAGCATCGGGATGCGCAAGGCGCTCGAGGTTTACCTGCTCGGCGAGCGCTTCGGCGCCGACGAGGCGCTGCGCATCGGGCTCGTCAATCGCGTCGTCGAAGCGACCGGGCTGGACGCCGCGGTGAGCGACTGGGCGCGCTCGATCGCCGAGGGACCGGCGCTGGCGCTGCGCAACGTCAAGCGCCTGCTGCGCGATTCGCCGCACCGCACGCTGGCGGAACAGCTCGACGCCGAGGCGCGCAGCTTCGGCGCTTGCGCAGCAACCGCGGATTTCGCCGAAGGCGTCGAGGCGTTCCTCGCCAAGCGCGCGCCGCGCTTCCAGAGCCCGCGCGGGGCTTCCTAGTCGCGCTGGGCGCAGCGCGCCGCGGTCTCAGCTTTCGTCGTCGTTGTGGATGGGTTTGTCCGAAGGCGGCGCGACGTTGCCATCGACTTCGATCCGTGGGCGCTGCGGTCGGCGCGGCGGGTGATCACTGTTCCCGGCGTGGCCCTTGGCGCCCGGTCCCCCGGGCCGACGGCCGGGCCCCTGCGACTTTCCGAAGCCGTGCCCT
>DASYXO010000009.1:0-3634 GCA_035934825.1 Casimicrobiaceae bacterium | reverse complement strand
CGCCAGAACGGCCTGCCCTGCATCTACCTCGTCGATTCGGGCGGCGCCAACCTGCCGAACCACACCGACGTGTTCCCGGACCGCGATCACTTCGGGCGCATCTTCTACAACCAGGCGACGCTCTCCGCCGAAGGCATTGCGCAGATCGCCGTCGTCATGGGCTCGTGCACTGCCGGCGGCGCCTACGTTCCCGCGATGTGCGACGAGTCGATCATCGTCCGCGAGCAGGGAACGATCTTCCTCGGCGGTCCGCCGCTGGTGAAGGCCGCGATCGGCGAGATCGTCACCGCCGAGGAGCTGGGCGGCGCGGACGTACATACCCGCGTCTCGGGCGTGGCCGATCATTTCGCACAGAATGACCATCACGCGCTGGCCATCGCGCGGCGCATCGTCGGGAATCTCAACCGGCGCAAGCAGGTGGACCTCGAGATCGCCGACCCGGTTCCACCGCGCTATCCAGCCGAGGAACTCTACGGCGTCATCAACGCCGACATCCGCAAGCCCTACGATGCGCGCGAGGTGATTGCGCGCATCGTAGACGATTCTGCGCTCGACGAGTTCAAGGCGCGCTACGGCACGACACTGGTCACCGGCTTCGCGAGGATCTGGGGCTACCCGGTCGGCATCGTCGCGAACAACGGCGTGCTCTACTCGGAATCGGCGCTTAAGGGCGCGCATTTCATCGAGCTTTGCGCGCAGCGCGGCATACCATTGGTGTTCCTGCAGAACATCACCGGCTTCATGGTCGGGAAGAAATACGAGGCCGGGGGCATCGCCAGGGACGGCGCCAAGATGGTGACCGCGGTGTCCTGCGCACAGGTACCCAAGTTCACCGTGATCATCGGCGGCAGCTACGGCGCAGGCAACTACGGCATGTGCGGCCGCGCCTTCAATCCACGCTTCCTGTGGTTGTGGCCCAATGCGCGGATCTCGGTGATGGGCGGCGAGCAGGCCGCGACCGTGCTCGCGACGGTGCGCCGCGACGGCATCGAGGCCAAAGGCGGGAGCTGGACTGCCGAGGAGGAGGAAGCCTTCAAGGCGCCGATACGCGAGCAGTACGAGCGTGAGGGACACCCGTATTTCGCCAGCGCGAGGCTGTGGGACGATGGCGTGATCGACCCCGCCGACACCCGGCGCGTTCTGGCGCTCGCGATCTCGGCGGCGCTCAACCGCCCGATCGAGGCAACGTCTTTCGGCGTCTTCAGGATGTGATGCGGAGCATGGCGCGCGGCGAGAGATCGGCGGAACGCGACGTGGGCGCATTGCCCGCGGACACCTACGACTCGGTCGAACGTGCGCTTTTGCGCGAGCAGGTGCTGCGCTTCGTCGCGCGCGAGGTCGAGCCGCAGGCCGACCGGTGGGAGCGCGATGGCAGCGTTCCGCGCGAGGTGCTGCACCGGATGGGCGAGCTGGGCTGGCTGGGGCTGATGGTTCCGCAGGCATGGGGTGGCGCCGATGCCGACGCGATCACCAACCATGTCTTCGCCGAGGCGCTCTCGCAGTCGACCTACGGCGGATTCGTCGTTACGGTGCTGGTCCACACCGACATGGCTTCGCCGCACCTGGTGCATGCGGGGACCGACGAGCAGAAGCGTCGCTGGCTGCCGGGCATCGTCAGCGGCGAGGTCCTGACCGCGGTCGCCGTTACCGAGGCCGACGCAGGTTCCGACGTCGCGCGCATCCGCACGAGCGCGAAGCGCGACGGCGACGTCTTCGTGCTCGACGGCAGCAAGATGTTCATCACCAACGGCGTCAACGCCGACCTCTTTTTCGTCGCGGCAAGGACGGCGCCCCTCGAGGCGGGCGCGCGCGGCATCTCGATGTTCTGCGTCGAGCGGGACGCGCCGGGCTTTCGCATCGGGCAGGTGCTCGACAAGTCCGGATGGCGCTCATCCGACACCGCCGAGCTGGTGTTCGACGGCTGCCGTGTTCCCGCGTCGCAGATGCTGGGCGCCGAGAACCAGGGGTTCGCCGCACTGATGCGCAATTTCCAGCGCGAGCGCCTGGCGCTCGCCGCGATGGCGATCGGGAACGCGCGCTCGGCGCTGGCGCTTGCGCTCGAGCACGTGAAGACCCGTCGCGCTTTCGGAGGCGTGCTGTGGGACCGGGAGGCGATCCGGCAGCGTCTCGCGTCGCTCGATGCCCGCACGCAGGCGGCGCGCAGCTTCGCCCTCCATTGCGCATGGCTGTCCGCGCAGGGCCGCGATTGCGTGCGCGAGATGTCGGGGTTGAAGGCGCTGTGCGGCGAGCTTGCGAACGATGTTGCCTACGCCTGCCAGCAGTTCCACGGAGGGATGGGCTATATTCGGGAGTCCCCGATCGAGCGGCTCTGGCGCGACGCGCGGATCCTGGCGATCGGCGGCGGTGCCACCGAAGTGATGCTGGAGGAAGCCGCCAAGCGGCTTTGACCTCTGGCGAACGGATCCCGTCCGATGCCCAAGCCTTGCCCGAGTCCCTCCTGCAGCGTTTCGGTCCGCGATGCCGTCGCGACGGTGACGCTCGAGCGGCCCGACCTGCACAATGCGTTCGACGAGGTGCTGATCGCGCGGCTGACCGCGATTTTCGTCGATCTCGACGACGATCCCGCGGTGCGCGCAGTCGTGCTCGCCGGCGCCGGGAAGAGCTTCTGCGCCGGGGCCGACCTGAACTGGATGAAGCGGATGGCGGCTTTCGGGCCCGAGGAAAACCTCGCCGATGCCAGTGCGCTGGCGGCGATGCTGCGGGCGCTCTACGCGCTGTCGAAGCCGACGCTCGCGCGCGTGCACGGGGCCGCGTACGGGGGCGGGGTCGGGCTGGTCGCGGCCTGCGACATCGCGATCGGCGCGACCGAGGCGATCTTCGCCCTGTCGGAGGCGAAGCTCGGGTTGATCCCCGCGACGATCGGGCCGTACGTCATCGAGGCGATAGGCGCGCGGCAGGCTCGCCGGTATTTCCTGACCGCCGAGCGTTTCGATGCCGCGAGGGCGCAGGCGATCGGGCTGCTGCACGAGGTGGTGCCCGCGCCGGCGCTCGATGCGCGCGTTGGCGAGATCCTGACGCTGCTGCTGGCGGCGGGCCCGGCGGCCCAGCTCGAGTGCAAGGCGCTGATCCGCGGCGTGGCGCACCGGCCCATCGACGCCGACGTGATCGCCGGCACCGCGCGGCACATCGCTGCGGTCCGCGCGTCCGACGAAGGCCGGGAGGGGATCGCGGCGTTTCTCGGCAAGCGCCCACCTGCGTGGGCAGCCAAGGCGGGCAACGGGTGATGCGCGCATGAGGGCGCTGTCGCAGCTCGATACCTGGCAGCTGGTCACGATCGCGGCGGCACTCGGCTTCGCGAGCGGATTGCGCCTGTACGCGGTGCTGTTCATCGTCGGGGCCGCCGGCGCGCTCGGCTGGGTGGAGCTGCCGCCCGGACTTGCGATCCTCGCGCATCCGCTGGTGCTGGCAGCCTCGGGGTTCATGTGTTTCGTCGAGTTCTTCGCCGACAAGGTCCCCGCGGTGGATTCGATGTGGGATGCGGTCCACACGCTGATCCGCATTCCGGCAGGCGCGGCGCTGGCGGCGAGCGTCTTCGGAGGCTCGTCGTCGGCGACCATGCTCGCCGCCGCGATCCTGGGCGGTACGCTGGCCGCAGGCAGCCACTTCACCAAGG
>DASYXO010000349.1:0-3903 GCA_035934825.1 Casimicrobiaceae bacterium | reverse complement strand
GGAAAATGGGGTCAGAGCTGTAATACTTCGTCAGCCGTGTCGTGTGCCCGGCATGCGAAGGATCGTCACCTAGTATTACAGCTCTGACCCCATTTTTCCCCTGACCCCATTTTTCGGGAGCTACTTGAGCACGCCGCGGCGGATCTGGTCCTGCTCGATCGACTCGAACAGGGCGCGGAAATTCCCCTCGCCGAAGCCCTGGTTGCCCTTGCGCTGGATGATCTCGAAGAAGATCGGGCCGATGACCGTTGCCGTGAAGATCTGCAGCAGCATCTCGCCCTTGGCCGGCGAGCCGTCGAGGAGGATGCGGTGGCGGCGCAGGCGCTCGCCATCCTCTCGGTGCCCCGGCAGGCGGGACGCGAGCGCTTCGTAATAGGTATCGGGCGTGTCCTGGAAGGCGACGCCCCGGTCGCGCAGCGCCTCCACCGTCGCGTACACGTCGTCGGTGCCGAGGGCCACGTGCTGGATGCCCTCGCCGCGGTAATCGATCAGATATTCCTGGATCTGGCTCCGGTCGTCGGCACTTTCATTGATCGGGATTCGGATCTTTCCGCAGGGGCTCGTCATCGCCTTGCTGCGCAGTCCCGTCAACTGCCCCTCGATGTCGAAATAGCGGACCTCGCGGAAATTGAACAGGCGCTCGTAGAAACTTGCCCACTCTTCCATCCGGCCGCGATGGACGTTGTGGGTCAGATGGTCGATGTACGTGAGCCCCGCGCCGCGCGGATGCGGGTCCACGCCGGGCAGCGGGACGAAATCGATGTCGTAGATCGACACGCCCCCATGGTCGGGAGACGTGTAGCGGTCGACCAGGTAAATCAGCGAGTCGCCAACGCCCTTGATCGCCGGGATGTTCAGCTCCATCGGCCCCGGATGCGCCTCGACGCCCCAGGCGCCGTCCTCGACGCACTTGTCGTAGGCGCGCGCGGCATCCTTTACCCGGAAGGCGATCGCGCAGATGCTGGGGCCGTGGACCCGCGCGAAGGATTGCGCGAACGAGTTCGGCTCGGCATTGACGATGAAATTGACGTCGCCCTGCCGGTAGAGCAGCACGTTCTTCGAACGATGGCGCGCGGTCGCCGTGAAGCCCATCTGCTCGAAGAGCCGGCCCAGCGCGACCGGATCGGGCGCCGCGTATTCGATGAACTCGAAGCCGTCGGTTCCGAGGGGGTTGTCCCGGAGATCGGTTTGTGCGGTTCGCATGGCTCACCTCGACCTGATCGCATACCGCCGATGCTAGCGCAAATCAGCCGCGGATTCGCCGGGGGTCAGGCGGCGACGGCGCGCCCGAGAATGCGACGCTCGGCTGCAGCGCCCAGCACCTGCTTCCACGCGAGCGCGTTGTCGCGCGACGCAAGCCAGGCTGCGCTATCGGCGATCGTCTCGCGCAATGCTCGCGTGCGCAATCCCGCCGCCTGCGCGAGCGTGCAATCCATCGCCATGAAGCCCGCACTGCCGGGCTCGCTCGCCGGCAGCCACAGCGGCAGGCCCACCCACGGCGCGACGCTTTCGGCGACGAGCGTCGCCTCGTCGATCCACGCGGGTTGCGGCGGCGAGGGTGACGGGGCGACCGTGCACAGCGTGTCGACCAGGTCGCCCATCGTCCACTGCCCGCGCGGACTGCAGGCATTGAACGTCCCGGGCACGTCGCCCGCGGCCAGGTCGAGTATGAACGTGGCCAGATCGCGCGCATCGATGAACTGCAGCGGGCGCTCGGGCGGCGCAGGCACGACCGCCCGCGGGTCGCGATCACCGAGCAACTCCGGGTGCACGAACCGCGCGACCCAGTAGCCGAAGCGATCGGTTGGGTCATGCGGCCCGACGATCAGGCCCGGCCGGACCTGCGTCGCCCTCGCCCCGAAGATGCGACCGACGGCGGTTTCGCAGGCGGCCTTGAGCGCGCCGTAATTCGGCATGATGTCCTCGGTCGCGGGATCGGCGAGGACCGCGACGGGCGTGCGCTCGTCCTGCCCCGGCCGCGACACGTCGGCGTAGACCGACAGCGACGACACGAACAGGTAGCGCGCGATGCGCGAGGCCAGCAACCGGGCGCTCGCCTCGACGACGCGCGGCACGTAGCCCGAGCAGTCGATCGCCGCGTCGAAGCCGGTGCCGTCCAGCGCGGCGAGTCCTGGCCCGATGCGCGGATCGCGGTCACCGGCGAGCGCCGTGACCCGACCCTGCCACGGAACCGGCGTCCTGCCACGCGTAAAGATCGTCACGTCATGGCCGCGAGCGAGCGCGGCCTCGACCAGATGACGGCCGAGGAAACGCGTGCCGCCGAGGATCAGCAGCCTCATCCTCGAATCCGGGTCCGCGGAGCTCACCGCAAGGCGATCCGGCGCAGAATCTCCGCGTGCAAGGCCGGATCGCCGCAGGCGAGGACATCGCCGCCGCGCTGGCACGAGCCACCCTCCCAGTTGGTCATCATGCCGCCCGCGTACTCGATCAGCGGAATCAGCGCCTGGACGTCGTAGGCCTGCAGCCCGGTCTCGATCACGATGTCGGTCAGTCCCATCGCGACCTGCGTGTAGCAGTAGCAGTCGCCGCCGTAGCGCACGAGGCGCGCGCCGTCGGTGGCCGCGCGCCACGCGTGCATCTGCGTGACCGAGACGAAGTGCCGGGGGTCGGTCGTCGCGACGATCGCATCCTCGACCCGCGGGCAGCGGCGCGTCGCGAGCTGCCGTCGCTGCCCGTGGCGGCGCCATTCGGAGGCGCCGTCGCAAGCGACGAAGGACTCCTCGACGTACGGCTGATGGACGACGCCGACGACCGGCCGCCTTCCGTCGTTCAGTGCGATCAGCGTCGCCCAGTGCAGCTGGCCGACGATGAAGCTGCGCGTGCCGTCGATCGGGTCGATCACCCAGGTGAGCGGCACGGTCCCCGTTTCGACGCCGCGCTCCTCGCCCTCGATGCCGTGGCCGGGCCAGCCGCGCATGATCGCCTCGCGAATCACATCCTCGGCGCCGCGATCGGCTTCGGTGACCGGGTCGTAGCCGCGTGCGCCGCCCTTATCGTCGACGGGGATCGGCACGCGAAAATACGGAAGGATCGCCGCCCCCGCCTTGCGCGCGGCGGCAAGCGCGAACTCGGCATACGCCGCATTTCCGGCAGCCATCATCCCGGTTTCCGGTCGTTGTGACGCGAGGCGAGCATGTCAGCGCGGAACGATCGCCACGCCCGCGAGCTTTTCCTGCGCCTCGACCAGCGACGGCACGAACCTGTCGCCGAGACCCAGCGCATTCGCCGTCACCAGGCTCTGGTGCACCGCCTCGCCGATGATCGACGGGATCATCATCGATTCGGTGAAATGCGTGTAGTAGCGCAGGTCCTTCGCCGCGTTCGAGAGCGTGAACTTGAGCCCGGTGAGGTCGCCTTCGAGCATCCTGCCGACGACCATCTGGAAAAGGCCCGAATTGACCGCGCCGGCCGAGATCACTTCATGCAGCCTGCGGATCGACAGGCCCGATTTCGCCGCCGCCGCGCAGGCCTCGGCGCTCGCCGCGCAGATCGCCTGCGCGAGGAAATTGTTGATGAGCTTCAGCATGATGCCGTGTCCCGCCGGCCCGGCATGGAAGATGTTCTCGCAGAACGCTCCGAACACCGGCTTCAGCTCTGCGAACGTCGCGTCGTCCGCGCCGACGATGATGTTGAGCCGCCCCTGCTCGGCCTCCACCGGCGTGCGCGCGAGGGGAGCATCGACGAAGCGCACGCCTTTGGGCGCGAGCGCATCGCGGATCCTTGACGTCGTCGCGGGCTCGCTGGTCGACGTGTCGACGATGACGAGGCCTGCCTTCGCGCCGCTCGCGAGACCATCGGCGCCGAACACCACCTCCTCGACCTCAGGCGCGCCGGTCACGCAGAGTATGACGACGTCCGATTCGCGCGCGAGCGCGGTGTGGC
>DASYXO010000345.1:0-4665 GCA_035934825.1 Casimicrobiaceae bacterium | reverse complement strand
GACCCCATTTTTATACCCACGGAAATAAGCTCTGACCCCATTTTTACTGACCTCGTTTCTGGGATATGCGGGGCGCTCGCGGCACTAGGCCGCGACGCGGCGTCCGAGGCTGCGTCGCGCGCGAGCGCCGGCGAGCTTGCCGCGCATTGGGACGCGGCGGTGCGCGCGCACCAGGCCGGCGACACGGCGCGCGCGCGCGCCGGGTACGACTGGGTACTCGAGCGGCAGAGCGGGCACGCGCCGGCGCGGTATCTGCGAGCGATTCTCGAGCGCGACCGCGGCGCGATCGACGACGCACTTGACGGAATGCGTGCAGCGCTCGCCGTGGCGCCGGAATTCGATGGCGCGCGCGCTGCGCTCGCCAATCTCCTCGTCGACCGTGGCGAAGCTGCGGGCGCCTGCGCGCTGGTTCGCGAGGGACTCGCGCTGTCGACGCGCTCCGCTGCGCTGTGGCGCGCGCTCGGCCGCGCCGGGCTCGTGCAGCGCGATGCCGCGGGTGCGGAGGCGGCGTTCGGCGAGGCGATCGCGCGCGAGCCCGACAATGCCGAAGCGCATTACAACCAGGGCGTCGCGCTCCAGATGCGGAACGAGCTCGCCGGCGCCGCGCGCGCCTACCAGCGTGCGCTGGCATTGCAGCCGGATCTGGCCGACGCCGAGTTCAACCTCGGCGTGGTGTTCGACCAGCAGGGAAACGTCGATGCGGCGGTCGCCGCATTCACGCGGACGCTTGTGCGTGCGCCGGCGAACGTCGCGGCGCACAGGGCACTGGCCGAGACGCTGCTGGCCGCGGGGCGCATCGATGCCTGGGCGAGCGCCTTCGATCGCTTCGAGCGGAATTGTCCGGACCATCCCGCCGTCGCCGCCCAGGCGCTCGAAGTCTGCGCATTCCGCGGCGATTACCCGCGCCTCGAGGCTTGCCTCGACGGATTGCGACATGGGCGCTACGCGGCAGGCGACGAAGGCGAGGTTCTCGACGCGCTGCAACAGCTGATCTACCTGCTGCATTTCTTCGATGTGGAGCCGGAGCTGATCGCAGGCTACGAACGCAGCCATGACGATCTTGCTCGCCGAGTCTACGGCGAGCCGTGGCCGCGCGTGACGCCCCGCCGGCCGGGGAAGCTGCGCGTGGGCTACCTGTCGGGGGACTTTCGCAACCACGTGATGGGCAAGATGATGTGGGAGGCGCTGCGTCACCACGATCACGGGAAGTTCGAGGTTTTCGGCTACGCGACAACCGATGCCAGCGACGCCTGGACCGATCGCATCCGCACAGCGTTTGCGCGTCTCGACACCGTCGCATCGCTGTCCGACGCTGACGCCGCGCGCCACATCGCCTGCGACGACCTCGACGTCCTGGTCGACCTCTCGACGCACACCAAGGGCTCGCGTCCGGGGATCCTCGCGCGCAAGCCCGCGCGCGTGCAGGTCACCCACGTCGCCACGGCGGGCGCGACCGCGATGGCAGCGATCGACTACAAGCTGACCGACCGCCATGCCGACATCGAAGGCAGTGCCACGCCGGGCGTGGAGCCGCTGCTGGCAATGGACGGCTGCGTGTACCCCTGGCGCCGCGTCGAGCCTGTGCCGGCCGACCTGTTCCGGCGGGATGACCTGGGCATTGCGGCCGATGCGGTCGTGATCGGCGCCTTCAGCAGCCCGCTCAAGCTGTCGCAGCGCTGCCTCGCGCTGTGGCGCGACGTGCTGCTGCGGATTCCGCGCGCAGTGCTCGCGTTCTCGCCAGCGAATCCGGCGTTGCGCGCCACCTACGCCAGTCTCGCGACCCATGCAGGCATCGATGGCGATCGGATCGTGTTCATTCCGCAGGGCCGCGACGATGCCGAGAACCAGGCGCGCTACCGGCGGGTCGATTTCGTGCTCGATCCGATGCCTTACGGCGGCGTGAACGGCACGATCGAGGCGCTGGGCATGGGCGTTCCGGTCGTCACGCTCGTCGGAAACCGGCATGCCGAGCGGAGCTCGTATTCGATCCTGATGAACCTCGGGGTCACCGACACGATCGCGCACACGGGGGCCGAGTACGTGGACATTGCTGCGCAGTTGGCAGGCGACGCGCAACGGATGCGCAGCACGCGCGAGGCGATCACCCGCGCGATCGCGCACTCCGCGCTTACCGACATGCCGTCGCACACGCGCAATCTCGAGCGCGCGTACCTGGCGGCACTCGGGCAGCGGGCGCCGGAGGTGCTGGCGATGGCGGAGGACGACCGGCAGCGGGGCGCACAGGCGATCGACGCGGCGTCGGCGTTCGGGGACGATGGCCGACCGGCCTGAAGCGTCGGCTGTCGATCGCGCGCGGGCGCGGCTTGCCGCCGGCGACATTGCCGGCGCCCGGCGCGAATGCGAGCGCGCACTGCGTTCCGGCGATGCGAAGGCGTCGGCGGCAGCGCACCTTGTGCTGTCGGGTTGCGCAAAGCGTGATCGAGACGAAGCCACACAGCAGCGGCACGTCGACCAGGCGCTGGCGCTCGACCCCGACAACGCGCTCGCGCATTGTGCCGCTGCGGAGCTGCACGAGCACGCCGGCGCACTCGACGCCGCGATCGCAAGCCTCGAGCGCGCGGTGGGGCTGCAGCCGGGGCTTGTCGCCGCGCACCAGCAGCTCGGCATCCTGCGCGGGGAGCGCGGCGACGCCGACGCGGCGGTGGCGGCGTTCACGCGCGTGGTGACCCTCGACTCGCGCAATGCGCGCGGCTACAACAATCTCGGCAGCGCACTGCGCAGCCTCGGACGCTTCGACGACGCGCGCATGGCCTTCGAGCGCGCCGTGGCGCTGAAGCCCGACTATGACCTCGCGATCGCGAACCTCGCCGTGCATTGGCGCGACGCCGGCGATGTCCTGCTGGCGGAGCAGCTCGCCCGCGGCGCGCTCGCCCGCAAATCGGGCAAGCCTCCGCTGCGCGCGCTGGTGGTGCTGCTCGCGGGCCTGTTGCGCGAGCGCGGCGCACTCGACGAAGCCGAGTCCGGGTACGAGCAGGCGATCGCGATGGCGCCGAAAGCAAGCGCCGGCGAATGGTTCAACCTGGGTCGCGTCTACGCCGAGCGCGACGAGGTCGCGAAAGCGCGCGACGCCTATCGCCGATCGCACGAGGCCGATCCGACCGAGTTGCGGGGAGCGCTGGGGTCGCGATTGTCGCTGCCGATGATCCATGCCGATGCGGCCGGGCTGCAGTCCACGCGCGACGAGTACGCTCAGGGACTGGCCGCACTGCACGCCGACGTCGAGCGGCTGGTGTCCGGCCTCAGCCCGGAACAGGTCCTCGACGGCCTGCGCTGGACCAACTTCTTCCTCGCCTATCAGGGCCGCGACGACCGCGAACTGCAGAGGTCCTACGCTTCGTTCGTCGAGCGCGCACTGGCGCTGGGCGCACCGCAGTGGCACAGCCGACAGGCGGCGGGCGCGACGTCGCGAGCTGCGGATTCGCGGGCCGCGCAGGCCCCGGCAGGCGGCTCATCCAGGAAGCTCAAGGTCGGATTCGCCTCGGCGTTCTTTCACGTTGGAACAGCCGGACGCTATTTCCGCAGCTGGATCACCGAGCTTTCGCGCGATCGCTTCGAAGTCCACGTCTACCACCTGTATCCCGGCCTCGACGACGTCGCGACCGAGATCAAGGCGCGCGCCGATCGCTTCACCGAGTTCGGCGGCAGCCGGGCGCGTCCGTCGATCGTCGCGCCGGCGATCCGCGACGATGCCCTGGACGTCCTCGTGTATCCGGAACTGGGGATGGACCACACGTCGTTCGTGCTGGCAGCGCTGCGCCTCGCGCCGCGCCAGCTCGCCGGCTGGGGCCATCCGGTCACCACCGGCCACGCGACCATCGACGGCTTCGTGAGCTGCGCAGGGATGGAGCCGGCGGGCGCTGCGGCGCATTACGTCGAGCCGCTGCTCGCCCTCCCCGGCATCGGCACCTGCTACCGGAGCCTCGCGCTGCCCGACGCGGGGTCGCGGGCCAAGTTCGGGCTTCCCGAGCGTGCGCCGCTGTTCCTGTGCCCCCAGTCGCTGTTCAAGGTGCATCCGGACAACGACGATCTGTTCGCCGAAGTGCTCGCGGCGAATCCGCAGGCGACGCTCGTGATGTTCGACGGGCGGCATCCCAGGGTCACCGACGTGTTCATGCGCAGGATGGCGCGCGCGCTGGATGCACGCGGGGTCGCCGCGGCACGACTGCGCATCCTGCCGCCGGTCCCCCACGAGGACTACCTGCGGATCAACCTGCAGTGCGACGCGATGCTCGACACGCTGCACTGGTCCGGCGGCAATACGAGCCTCGATGCGCTCGCCTGCGGTCTTCCGGTCGTGACGCTGCCCGGCGCGTTCATGCGCGGACGGCAGAGCGCGGCGATGCTGCGAATCGTCGGCGTTCCCGAGCTCGTCGCCGCCGATCGCGCCGAGTATGTCGGCCTGGCGACGCGCCTGGCCCGCGACGCGCAGTGGCGCGGCGCGCTCGCCACGCGCATACGCGACGGAAAGGGCCTGCTGTTCGACGCCAGGGCCCCGGTCGAGGCTTTTGCCGAGCTCCTGCTCCGCGGCAGGTGAGCCGCGGGAAGTCCGGGACGCAGAAACCCGGGACGGACCACGTTTTTCCAAACCCGGGACGGACCACGTTTTTCCGATTTTCCCGGAAAACGTGGTCCGTCCCGGGTTTG
>DASYXO010000299.1:0-2004 GCA_035934825.1 Casimicrobiaceae bacterium | reverse complement strand
CGATCGCCTGCGTTCGCGAAATCGCTGGCCGGGATCCATCCCGCCGAGATCACCTCGCGCGCGGTGCTGGCGCGGCTGCCTGTGCTGCGCAAGTCGCAGCTCGCGGAGCTGCAGAAGGACGAGCCTCCCTTCGGCGGGCTGGCCGCGACGCGCTGGGGCGCGATCCGGCGCGTGTTCGCCTCGCCCGGACCGGTCTACGAACCGGAAGGGGCGGCGGCCGATTACTGGCGATTCGCGCGGTCGCTGCATGCCGCGGGATTTCGCGCCGGCGATCTCGTGCACAACTGCTTTTCCTACCATTTCACGCCGGCAGGCTCGATGTTCGAGACGGCTGCGCACGCGCTGGGCTGTGCAGTGTTTCCGGGTGGCACCGGCCAGACCGAGCAGCAGATCGCTGTGATCGCCGACCTGAAGCCCACCGCCTACACGGGCACGCCTTCGTTCCTGCGGATCATCCTCGAGCGTGCCGACGAGCTCGGCGTGCGCCTGTCGAGCCTCGTCAAGGCCCTCGTTTCCGCCGAGCCGTTTCCGCCGTCGCTGCGCGACGCGCTCGCGGCGCGCGGGATCCGTGCATTCCAGGTCTACGGAACGGCGGATGTCGGTGCGATCGCCTACGAGACGCCTGCGCGCGATGGCCTGGTCGTCGACGAAGGGGCGCTGGTCGAGATCGTGGTACCGGGCACCGGCGATCCGGTGGCGTCGGGCGAGGTCGGAGAGGTCGTCGTCACGCCGCTGTCGAACGCCGACTATCCGCTGATTCGCTACGGCACCGGGGACCTTTCGGCGGCGCTCGAAGGCACCTCGGCCTGCGGTCGCACGAACATGCGCATCAAGGGCTGGCTCGGTCGCGCGGACCAGGCCACCAAGGTCAAGGGTATGTTCGTGCACCCGGGGCAGGTGGCGGCGATCGTCAAGCGCCACCCCGAGGTCCGCCGCGCGCGGCTGGTCGTCGACAACCCCGGCGGCAGCGACCGGATGATCCTCCATGTCGAGGTCTCGGGTGTCGCACCGTCGCTCGCCGAGTCGATCGTCGAATCGATCCGCGACGTGACCAAGCTTCGCGGCGAGGTCACGTTCCGCACCGCCGAGGAGTTACCCGACGACGGCAAGATGATCGACGACCTGCGCAAGCTCGAGTAACAGGTACCGAGCCGGCCCGCGGCAACGACTGCGGCGGTACGCGCCACGTTTCCGGAACGCTGACGGCGCGAAGGGTCGTGCTAGCATTACCCTTTGCCCGACCGCCTCGACCCGGCCGTGACTCCGACCGCAGCAACCGAGCCCCTTTCGCCGCTGCAGGACCATACGCTGCGCGACATTGCGGCGTCGGGCGTGGTCAGGGTGTTCCCCAAGCACACGATCCTGATCAACGAGGGCGACGTCGGCGACGCCCTCTATGTCGTGCTGTCCGGACGTGTGAAGGTCTACGCCAGCAACGAGGCCGGGCGCGAGTTCGTCATCGATTTCCACGGGCCCGGCGAATACGTGGGCGAAATGTCGCTGGATGGCGCGCCGCGCTCGGCGTCGGTGATGACGGTCGAGCCGACGACCTGCGCCGTCGTCAACCGCGCGCAGTTCCGCGACTTCATCCTCGCGCATCCCGATTTCGCGATGCACCTGATCGAGCGACTGATCCACCGTGTCCGTGTCACGACCAGCAACCTGAAGAGCCTCGCGCTGTCGGACGTCTATGGCCGCCTTGCGCGGCTTCTGAATGCGCTCGTGCAGAGCATCGACGGCAAGCTCGTCGTCCCCGAGAAGCTGACGCAACAGGACATTGCCGATCGCGTCGGCGCCTCGCGCGACATGATAGGCAAGCTGATGAAAGACCTGATCGGCGGCGGATATCTCGGTGTCGAGGATCGCACGATCACGATCCTCAAGAAGCTACCCACCGGCTGGTAGCCCCTACGAAAAACAGGGACGCACCACCTTTAAAAACAGGGACGGGTGGGTTCAACCGGTCGCTGCAACGGCCTGAGCTAGTTTAGCTGCGGGAGTTTG
>DASYXO010000096.1:0-7114 GCA_035934825.1 Casimicrobiaceae bacterium | reverse complement strand
ACCCACCTGCCCCAGGTCGCCGCGCATGCCGACCACCATTTTCGCGTCGCCAAGACCGGCGACGGCGAGCGGGTGGCGAGCGAGCTCGCGCTGCTCGCGGCGACGGCGAGGATCGACGAACTGGCGCGGATGCTCGCGGGCAGCGCGATCACCTCCAAGACGCGCGCCCACGCGAAGGAACTCTACGAGCAGCACCGCCGCTCGACATGAGATACCGCCGGCGCCCCAAGGCGCGGATTCCGCCCCCCCGTCGGGGCAGCGCAGCGGCGAATGCCGCGATCGTGGGGGCCGTTCCTGGCGCTGCGGGTCAGCGGCGGGTGTTGGCGACGGTTGCGATGAACCGCGGCTTAGTGCTCGGGCGCGCGACGTGACGCGCCTTGACGTGCGGATTCCGGACTTTCGCGACATGGACGCGCCTGGGCCCGCCGAGCGCCAGCGTCCTGCCCGTTTCCAGCCAGTACTTGACGCGCTGGGCATCCGCGATCCGCGTGTACTTGCCAAAAGAATCGAGCAGCACGATCACGAACGGCTTGCTCGCGATGTTCACCAGCATGACGACACAGCGACCGGCTTCGTTGATGTAGCCGGTCTTCTGCAACATGATGTCCCAGGCATGGCCGCGCACCAGGGAATTCGAATTGAGGAAGCCCAGCGTCCGCCCGGTCGGGTTGATCTCGACCGAATGCTCGGGAGTGGTCGTGAACTGGCGGATCAGCGGATACGCCGCCGCGGTCTGGACCAGCTTGGCGAGGTCGACGGCCGTCGACACGTTCTGCGGCGACAACCCCGTGGGATCGGCGTAATGCGTGTGCGTCATGCCGAGCTCGGCCGCCTTGTGGTTCATCGCGGCGACCGCGGCGACGGTGCCTCCCGGGTAATACCGCGCGAGCGACGATGCGGCGCGGTTCTCGGACGACATCAGCGCGAGGCGCAGCATTTCGCGCCGCGACAGCGTCGCGCCCATTCTGAGCCGCGAGCGGCTGCCCTTCAGGTAATCGATATCGTCCTTGTCGATCTCGATCGGCTGGTCCATCGGCTGATTCGCGTCGAGAACGACCATTGCCGTCATCAACTTGGTCACCGACGCGATCGGCGTCACGTCGTCGGCCGCCTTCGCATAGACCGGGCGATCCGATTCGGCGTCGATCACCAACGCGTTCGCCGAACCGAGCTTCAGGCGCGCGGGATCGGGCGTCGTCGGGGCAGCCCAAGCGTGAGCCGCGACAAGACTCGCAAAAACAATAGGTAGCAGTTGCTTCATCAGCAAAAATCTCAGTATTTTCCTGGGCGTTATCGCACGTGCCCGGGCGGCGAGTCAACAGTCTTCTCGCGGAAGTAGGCTACAAAGCACCTCGGACTGTTGCGCCGGCGGCCGCCGCCGGCGCGGCGTTGGGCTCCCGCAGGGCGCCGCCATCGCTTTCCGGGGATTCCTCGATCGAGTCCCTGGCGCCAACGCCCTCCCCCGCACCCGAGCGGCGCTCGTCCTGCTGCAGGCGCCACATTCTCGAATAGGCACCGTCGGCAGCGAGCAGCGTCGCGTGGGTGCCGCGCTCGATGATCCGGCCATGCTCGAGCACCAGGATCTCGTCGGCATCGACGATCGTCGACAGACGATGCGCGATGGTCAGGGTCGTCCGGTCGCGCGCAATCTGCTTCAACTCGGCCTGGATCGCCTTCTCGGATTTGGAGTCGAGGGCGGAGGTCGCCTCGTCGAAGATCAGGATCGCCGGATTCTTGAGGATCGCGCGCGCGATCGCCACGCGCTGCTTTTCGCCCCCGGAGAGCTTCAGGCCGCGCTCGCCCACCGGCGTCTGGTAGCCCTCGGGGAGTCGCGCGACGAAATCGTGGATCTGCGCGAGGCGTGCCGCCTGCACGACCTCGTCGTGGGATGCGCCGGGTCGGCCGTAGGCAATGTTGTACTCGACCGAATCGTTGAACAGTACCGTGTCCTGCGGCACGATGCCGATCGCTTCGCGCAGCGTGGACTGCTGCACGTCGCGCAGGTCCTGCCCGTCGATGACGATGCGACCGCCGGTGACGTCGTAGAAGCGATAGAGCAGCCGCGCCAGCGTCGACTTGCCCGATCCCGACGGACCGACGACCGCGACGTTGTGCCCGGCCGGGATCGAGAACGTCACCGCGTGCAGGATCTGCCGGTTCGGCTCGTAGGCGAAGTCGACGTGCTCGAAGCGGACCGCGGCCCCCCGGGTGGCGAGCGGCGGCGCACCCGGCCGGTCGGTGATCTCGGCGTTCTCGCCGACCAGGCGGAACAGACGCTCCATGTCGGCCAGCGCCTGCTTGATCTCGCGGTAGAGCACCCCGAGAAAATTGAGCGGGATGTAGAGCTGGATCATGAACGCATTGACCAGCACCAGGTCGCCGATGGTCATCTTGCCGGCGACCACGCCGACCGTCGCGCGCCACATGATCAGCGCCACCGCCACGGCGATGATCGCGCTCTGCCCGACATTGAGCGCCGACAGCGACGTCTGGCTCCTGACGGCTGCCTTCTCCCAGCGCTGCAGGCTTTCGTCGTAGCGCGTCGCCTCCCATTCCTCGTTGCCGAAATACTTGACCGTCTCATAGTTCAGCAGGCTGTCGATCGCCCGCGTGTTGGCCTTGGAGTCGAGCTCGTTCATCTCGCGCCTGAAATGCGTGCGCCACTCGGTGATCGTCACCGTGAAGAAGATGTAGATCGCGAGCGCCACGGCGGTGATCGCCATGAACGTCCAGTCGTAGCGCTCGATCAGGATTCCCGACACCAGCGCGATCTCGACCAGCGTCGGGAGGATCGAGAACAGCGTGAAGCTGATCAGGGCCGAGATGCCGCGCTGCCCGCGCTCGACGTCACGCGTCAGCCCGCCGGTCTGTCGACCCAGGTGGAAGCGCAGCGACAGCGCGTGCAGGTGCCGGAATACCTTGAGCCCGATCTTGCGCACCGCGCGCTGCGTCACCTTGGCGAAGAGGTACTCGCGTAATTCGGTGAAGAGCGTCGTCGACAGCCGTAGCAGGCCGTACGCAACCAGCAGAGCAAGCGGAACCGCCAGGATCGCAGTGTGCCGATCGAGGCTGTCGACGATCCGCTTCATCACCAGGGGCACGCCGACGTTTGCGAGCTTGGCGATGACGAGGCAGGTAAGCGCCACAGACACGCGCACGCGGTACTCCCAGAGATAGGGCAGCAGCGTGCGGATCGTCTGCCAGTCGCCGCGACGCGTTCGCGGCGTCGCGATGGCGGCGGGCAGTGGCAGGGAGCTCGGGCGATGGCGCATGGATTGGTTCCGAATTCGGGATCAGCGGAAACCGCGGTCAGGAGAAATTGGGGTCAGAGCTGCGAAATTGGGGTCAGAGCTGTAATACTTTGTTAGCGAAATTGGGGTCAGAGCTGTAATACTTTGCAAAGCGCTCCCGAGGTTGAGGATCCCTAACAAAGTATTACAGCTCTGACCCCAATTTCCGTTCTGACCCCAATTTCCGTTGACCCCAATTTAACGCCGACGCCACCCACTGCGCCACCATTCGTCGCCACCGTAGCGCAGGACGCCCATCGCCACGCGCACGACGGCATAGGCGATCCACGACAGTCCCTTGGCGAAGCGCGAGCGCTGCGCCCAGTCCTGCGGCGGTACGGGACGCGCCCCGGACTCGATCATCTTCACCAGTTCCGCGCGCAATTCGTGTGCGAAGACCCGATCGCGGACGAATACGTTGGCTTCACGGGCCATAAGGAACGAGTAGGGATCGATGTTCGACGAGCCGACGGTCGCCCATTGCGAGTCGACGACGGCGACTTTGGCGTGCAGGAAAGACCGATGGTATTCCTGGATCGCGACCCCTGCCGTCAACAGCTGTCCGTACAGCGCGCGTGACGCCCAGTGCAGGAGCTTGAATTCGACGCGGGCCTGCAGCAGCAACGTCACGTGGACGCCGCGCGCTGCCGCCGCGACCAACGCGCGCCGGAATCTCACTCCTGGAAAGAAATAAGCGGTGGCAATGACGATCTCGGAGCGGGCGATGCGCAGCGCGGCGAGATAGGCGCGTTCGATGTCGCGGCGGTGGCGCAGGTTGTCGCGGATCGTGAACTTCGCCGTCTGCGTACCGGTGGGCGCCACCGGATGCTCGTCGGCGAACAGCGGTACCACCGAGCTTCGGAGCTGCGCGAACTCGACGATGGCCCAGACGCGCTGCATCGTCTGCACGATGGGTGCCAGCAGCGGACCGCGCACGCAGACGGCAAAATCGACGCGCGGTGGCTTGTGGCCCGGGGTGTGCATGTCGTCGATCACGTTGACGCCGCCGATGAATGCGATGCGCCCATCGACGTGGCACAGCTTGCGGTGCAGGCGACGCAGCCGATGTGACCGGAACTGCCACGGTGCGATCTCGGGCCGGTATTTGAGGAGGTCGACGCCACCACCCACCAGATGACGCTCCAAACCATCGGTCAGGTAATGGCGAGCACCCCAGCCGTCGACCAGAACGCGCACGACAACGCCTCGTACGGCCGCTTCGACGAGCGCGTCGGCGATCCGGCGTCCCGCTGCATCGTCGGCAAAAATGTAGGTTTCGAGCCAGATCTCGCGCTCGGCCACCGCGAACGCCTCCAGCAGCGCGGGAAAGTACTCGGCGCCGTTGCGCAGCAGGGTCACGGAGTTCCCCGCCGTGTAGCGGTTCATTGCGAGGCCGCCGATGCGCACGATCAGCGCTTGCGCTTCGGAACGAGCTCGAAGGTCGCCGCGAGTGCGGCGTGATCCGACATCCGCACCCCCGCGGTCACGTAGTGGACCTTGGCGTCGACGACTTTCAGTCCTCGCGCGTAGATCCGGTCCAGCCTGAACACCGGGAGCAGCGACGGGTAGGTGCGCGCCGGCCGACCGGTGACTGTTTCGAACACCTCGACCATGCTCAGCGCATCGGTCAGCGTGCGGTCGCCCTTGCTGCGCCAGTCGTTGAAGTCGCCGGCGATGATCAGCGGCGCTGAATGCGGAACTGTGGCTTCGATCCGGTCGACGAGGGCGTGGATTTGCAGCTGCCGCCCGCGCTCGAAGAGCCCCAGGTGGACGTTGATGCAATGCAGGCTCGGCTGCCCCTCGCCGAGCTCGATCTCGCAGTGCAGCAGCCCGCGGCTCTCGAACAGGTGCGCCGAAATGTCGAGGTTTTCCTGCGACAGCATCGGATACCGCGAAAGCAGTGCATTGCCGTGGTGGCCGTGCGGGTAGACGGCATTCTTGCCGTACGCCACCTCGTGCCAGTACGCGTCCGCGATGAACTCGTGCTGCGGGCTGCCCGGCCAATTGACGTAGCGATTGGCGTGCCGCTCGTTGGTGTGCAGCACTTCCTGCAGGAACACGATATCCGCGTCCATGCCGCGCAGCCGCTCGCGCAGCTCGTGTATCACCACCCGCCGTTTGAGCTGCGAGAAGCCCTTGTGGATGTTGTAGGTTGCGACGGTAAAGCGAATCGGCGATGCGTCAGCCATAGCCTCCATCTTAGCGCGCCCGCCACCTGGGGCGCGGAGCGCCGCAGGGAGCTTCGTTGCCACGTCAGTGCTACCAGAATTGGCGCGAGGCGATGCGCGCCCCCTCGGCCATCGCAGCCAGCTTCGCCCAGACGACGTCGGGGTCGACCGCGGCCTGCCCGACCCACGTGCCGAAACCGCAGTCGCTGCCGGCGATCACGTTTTCCCGGCCCACGAGCTGCGCGTAGCGGGCGATGCGCTGTGCGACCAGATCGGGATGCTCGATGAAGTTCGACTTGGATTCGATGACGCCCGGAATGAGCAGCTTGCCTTCAGGCAGCTTCACGGTCTCGAACAGCTTCCATTCGTGCGCATGGCGCGGATTGGCCGCCTCGAGGGCGACAGCGGAGGGCCGGGCACGGAACACGATGTCGATTACATCGGCCAAGGGCACGTCGCAGTGGTGCGGGCCCTCGTAGTTGCCCCAGCACAGGTGCATGCGGAGCTGCTCGGGAGGGATGTTCGCGACCGCGTGATTGAGGGCCTCGACGTGAAGCTCCGCCTTCTTGCGCCACTGCGCAAGGCTGAGGTCGGCATGCTGGATATGCCGTCCCATCCCGAGATCGGGACAGTCGATCTGCAGGACGATGCCGGCCTCGGTGATCGTCTCGTACTCCTGCCGCATCGCATCCGCGATCGCGAACAGGTAGGCTTCCTCGGTCGGGTAATGCTCGTTGCGGAAGAACAGCGACACCACGCCCGGTGATGCCGCGGTCAGGAACGCGTCCTGGACTTCGACCGGGGCCAGTGCCGCCTTCAGGTGGACGACGTCGTCTCGCGCCCCCTGTGGATCGCGCAAGGTGATCGCCGCATTGCATGCCGGCGTCTTCCGGCGCGACCTCCCGGGATCTCCGAACACGCGCTTCTCGAGGCTGGGGAAGCTGGCCAGGTCCTGATATACGAATGTGTTGCCCGCGCCGCCGAATCCGCTCAGGCGGTCCTTGATGTAGGTCGCATAGCTCGGCTTGCTCATCTCCCCGTCGTTGACGATGTCAATGCCCGCTGTCGCCTGCTTGCGCGCGACTTCGGCGACGGCAGAGGCGACCCGCTGCGAGAGCGCAGCAGCGTCGACCGGCACGCCTTCCTCCTTGGCGTACATCATCCGGATCAGGTCTTCCGGCCGCGGCAGGCTGCCCGTATGGGTCGTGAGAAAGCGATCGGTACTGCGCTTCATGACAATCCCCTCGAAGATTCAATTCGCCGGCAGGCCCGACGCAGTTCGCACTCCACCGACGACGGGTCCGCTCGAACCGGCGGATAGGTTGCATGTCGCCCGGCGCCGTTTGCTCAGGTGCTCGGCGCAGCGAGATTGCCATTCCGGTCCCGCCGCTGTCCAACGCTCGGTCCGGTCGACGGGTAGTTGGATAAAGGCGAGCTTGCGTGGGCTCGCTGACCTAGGTCGCCCGCCCTTGTGCACGACCGCACGAGACAGAGCCTCCTCGGTGCACGCCGGGAGCTCCTTGTATTCCTGCGGACGAATCGAGTCGGCGTCGACCTTGTCCGGGACCGCGAACGCTCGCCACGCGCGGTGGATCCGAACCGAACATTTAGGGAGGGCGCTGCGGATCGTCCTGAAACGAAGCGAAGGGTGTTCAG
>DASYXO010000266.1:0-5824 GCA_035934825.1 Casimicrobiaceae bacterium | reverse complement strand
AAGCCTCGCGATGGGCCGCGCTCGGCAGGAGCGCGGCCCGGGTGACCCGGCTCGGCTTCGGTGCGGCGCCGCTCGGCAACCTCTACGCCCCGGTCGCGGACGACGAAGCGCACGCCGCCGTGCACGCGGCCTACGCGCGGCACATCCGCTATTTCGACACCGCACCGCTCTACGGCCACGGCATGAGCGAGCACCGCTGCGGCGAGGCGCTGCGCCGCTACCCGCGCGACACTTTCGTCGTATCGAGCAAGGTGGGCCGCCTGCTGCGCCCCGGGCGTGACCCCGGCGATGCGCGGGATGGGTATGCAGATGCATTGCCGTTCCACCCGGTCTACGACTACAGCTACGACGGCGCGATGCGCTCGTTCGAGGACAGCCTGCAGCGCCTTTGCACCGATCGCATCGACATCCTGCTCGTGCACGACATCGACGTACGCACCCACGGGGCCGACGGCCAGAAACGGCGCGTCGAAGAAGCGGTCGATGGCGCGTTCGAGGCACTGCGGCGCCTGCGGGACGAAGGCGCCGTCGCGGCGATCGGCCTCGGCGTCAACGAGGTCGAGGTCTGCACGGCAGTGGCCCAGCGGGTCGACATCGACTGCGTCCTGCTGGCGGGGCGCTACTCGCTGCTGGAGCAGGATGCACTCGACACGTTGCTGCCGCTGTGCGTCGCACGCAGGATCGGCGTGATCCTCGGCGGGGTGTTCAACTCCGGAATCCTCGTGACCGGTGCGAGTGCTCGCGCCCGCTACGACTACGAAATCGCGCCGCCAGCCGTGCTGGACCGCGTCCGGAGGATCGAGGCAGTCTGCAGGCGGCACGGCGTCCCGCTCGCCGCCGCGGCTCTCCAGTTCCCCTACGCTCACCCGGCGGTGGCGACGGTGATCCCGGGCGCGCGAGCGCGCGCCGAGGTCGAGCAGAACCTCGCACTGCTGGAAGCCGCGATACCCGCCGACCTGTGGCGCGAATTGAAGGCCGAAGGACTGCTGCGAGGCGACGCGCCGTGCCCGACCGATGCGAGCGCGCCATGAGCGGGGCCGTCGATGCCCACCAGCATTTCTGGTCGCTGCCGCGCGGGGACTACGGCTGGCTGACACCGGAATCCGGCAGCATCTATCGCGACTTCGGGCCGCGGGACCTCGAGCCGCTGCTGGACGAGGCGGGGATCGGTCGCACGGTGCTGGTGCAGGCCGCGCCGACCGAAGGTGAGACCCGGTACCTGCTGGACATCGCGGCCGCGACGCCCTGGGTCGCCGCGGTCGTCGGCTGGGCGGACCTGGCGACACGCAACGCGCCTGACCGTTTGGCCACTCTCGCCGCCAATCCGCTGCTGCGCGGCTTGCGGCCGATGCTCCAGGACCTGCCCGATCCGGAATGGATGCTCGGAGGCGAGCTGCGGCCTGCATTGGCGGCGATGGCGGAACTGGGGCTGCGCTTCGACGCACTGGTCACGCCGCAGCACCTGCGCCCGCTGCTGACATTTCTCGACCGGAACCCCGATCTCGCGGTCGTCATCGATCACGGCGCCAAGCCCGCGCTCCGCTTTGGAATGCTGGACACCTGGGCGCGCGAGATTCGCGAGATCGCGAGGAACACCACGGCGTGCTGCAAGCTCTCGGGCCTCGTCACCGAGGCGAAACCCGCTTGGGGAACCGACGACCTCAGGGTTTGCATTTCGCACCTGCTCGACTGCTTCGGTCCGAACCGCCTCATGTGGGGCAGCGATTGGCCCGTCGTCGAGCTCGCTGGAGGCTATCGCCGCTGGCACGAGGTGGCGCGCGCGTGCTTGTCGACTCTCTCCGCCTCCGAGCGCGAATGGATCTTCGGCGGGAGTGCCGCGCACTTCTACGGCCTGGCGCCCGAAGGCGGGCTGCGGTAGATGCGCGCCGCGGCCGGGCAGCGGGCGATGCCTCGTCCTGCCCCTAACCTGCCGTTGGTGTCAAACTGGCGTCCCTCGATCCGACGAAGGATGTCCATGCCAAACATCGGCACGCTGTTGAAGCAGGAGATCACCCGCCTGTCCCGCAGGGAGATTCGCGCGGAGGTGCGTACGACGAAAAAAGCATCGGCGCAGCATCGACGCGACATTGCCCTGCTCAAGCGCGACGTGGCAGCGCTGAGGCGCCAGGTCGCATTGCTGCAGCAGCAAGTGCTCAAGGCGCCGTCTGCAGCTCGCGCCGAGTCGAGCACCGGCAAACCTCGGTTCGTCGCCAAGGGACTGCGCTCGCAACGCAAGCGGCTTGGACTCTCCGCCGAGGACTACGCCAGGCTGGTGGGCGTAAGCGCCCAGTCGATCTACAACTGGGAGCGCGGTCACGCCACGCCGCGCTCCGAGCAGGTCTCGGTGCTTGCGGGGCTTCGCGGCATGAGCAAGCGCATGGCCGCGGCCCGGCTGGTGCAACTTGGCAGGAACACTGTCAAGAGGTCGCGCAAGTAACGACGCAGCGCATGCTGCAGATCGAGCTCTCCAACCGCTTCGAGCGCCTGCAGGATTCGCTGCTCGACGCGATGACCTCGCCACCGCCCTCGCCGTTCGTGCGCGAGGAGATCATCGTGCCCAGCGCAGCGCTGCGACGCAGCGTCGAGCTGGCGGCGGCCGACCGCTTCGGGATCTGCTCGAATATCCGGTTCTCGTTCCTCGCCCAGTGGCTATGGCGGCAGATCGGGCATGTCGTCCCGGTGTCGGAGATGTCGCCTTTCACCGCGTCGGTGCTGGCCTGGCGCGTACTCTCGATCTTCGGCGAGCAGGCGTTCCTCGCCGAGCATCCGCCGCTCGCCGGCTACCTGCGGCATGCGGATGACGTCATGCGCTACGAGCTCGCCGCCAGCACCGCGACGCTGCTCGAGCACTACCTGACCTACCGTCCGAAGTGGCTCGCGGCATGGCTCGAGGGGAAGCCGGCCGGGATTGCGAATCCCGATCCTGCACGGCAGCAAGATGAACGCTGGCAGGCGGCACTGTGGCGGCGCATCGCGCGCGATCTCGGCGCCGACAGCCGCCATCCCTCCGTGACGTTCTTCGACGCGATGAAGGAGATGGGATCCGACGCTCCGGCGCGTGCCGGACTTCCCGCCACCGCCCACGTCTTCTGCCTGCCGACTACGCCGCCGCTCTACCTCAGCATCCTGAACGACCTTGCGCAGTGGATCGACCTGCGGCTGTACGTGCTGAACCCCTGCCGCGAATACTGGTTCGACATCGTCGACCCCAAGCGCCTTTCCTACCTCGCCGCGAGGAATCGCGCCGACCATCACGAAATCGGCAACCGGCTGCTGGCCGCGTGGGGCAAGCAGACGCGGGCCCACATCGACCTCCTGCTGCGCGACGACAGCGCGGCAATGGTCGACGACGCCAACTTCGCGGCGGCGGATGGCACGACGCTGCTCGCCCGGGTCCAGAACGCGATTCTCGACCTGACCGATCTCGCCCGCGGCAGCGTCGCGCTCGGCCCCGACGACCGCAGCATCGAGGTCCATGTCTGCCACTCGCGCACGCGCGAGCTCGAGGTGCTGCAGGACCAGCTCCTCGCGCTGTTCGCTTCCGGCGATTCGCCGCGACCCGCCGACGTCCTCGTCGTGACGCCGGATCTCGAGGCTGCAGCCCCGCTGATCGATGCGGTGTTCGGCAATGCGCCGAAGGGCTGCGACATTCCGTACACCATCACCGGCAGGCCGGCGAGCGTGCTCAATCCCTGCGCCCAGGCGCTGTTGGCCGTGCTCGACGTGGCCACGTCGCGCTTGCAGGCGAGTGCCGTGTTCGAGCTGCTGCAGCAGCCGATCATCGCGCGCAGGTTCGCGATCGACGATGATGATCTCGACACCGTTCGCGCGTGGATCGGCGAATCGGGCATCCGCTGGGGGTTCGATGCCCGTCACCGTGGCGAGCTCGGCCTGCCGGCGACCGGCCGCCACAGCTTCAGCGATGGCCTCGATCGCCTGTTCCTCGGATATGCCCTCCCTGCCTTTGCGGACGTGCCGCTGAACGGCCGCCTTCCCGCCGGCGATCCCGAGGGCTCTGGCGCATTGGCGCTGGGGAGCTTCAGCGAGTTCTTGCGCCGACTCGAGCACCTGCACGGCGAGCTTGCGCGCCCGAAGTCGCCCTCGCAATGGCGGCAGGTACTGCTGGGCGTCGTCGCCGACTTCGTCGACCCCGCGGGCGACGAGATCGACGACCGGCGCGACACCGTCGCCGCGATCCACGAGCTCCAATCCAACATGGCACGCGGCGGGATTGGCCAGCCGCTCACGCTCGACGTTGTGCGCCATGCACTCCGGGCGCTGCTCGACGACCCGACGCGTGGCGGCATGCCCGGCGGCGCGGTGACATTCGCGGCCATGTCCAGCCTGCGCAACCTGCCCTACCGCTTCGTCTGTGTGCTGGGATTGGACGACGGCGCCTTTCCCTCGCCGCAGCAACCCCGCGAATTCGACCTGCTGGCGCGCGACCCCCGGCCCGGCGACCAGCAGCGGCGCATCGACGATCGCAACGTATTCCTCGATCTGCTGCTCGCTGCAAGGCAGCGCCTGTACCTGAGCTTCACTGGACGCAGCGTCCGTGACAACGCGACCTTGCCGCCGTCGGTGCTGGTCGCGGAGCTGCTGGACTACTGCGCCGCGGCCACCGACGTGGCGCCGTTCACGCCCGCGTCGCTGCGAGCCGCGCGCGACCGACTCCTCGTCCTGCATCCGCTGCAGTCGTTCTCGCTCGACTACTTCAAGCCCGATGCCGATCCGCGCCGCCGCAGCCATAACGGTGAATATTGCGAGGCGCTCAAGGAACGGCTCGCCGCGACGGCGTTCCCGCCCGAGGCAGCCGCCGCGATCGATGACGACGACGAGCTCGAGGACGAGAACGCCGCACCGGAGCCGCAGCAGAAGTTCTTCCCGCGGCCGCTGGCCGGGCCCGGTCCGGAACTCCGCGAGGTGACGCTGGACCACCTCATGCGTTTCTTCGGCAATCCCTGCCGCTACCTGTTGCGGGAACGGCTGGGCATCGTGCTGCCCAAGGGCGACGAGGAACTGCAAGACGACGAGCCTTTTCTTCCCGATTGGCGCGCGCGCGATGCGCTGGCGAAGCGCGTATTGCCGCGGCTGCTGGCGGGCGCCACTGTCGCCGACGTCCGGGAATCCGCGCGGGCTGGTGTCGAGTATCCGGACGGACGCGTGGGTGACATCGAACTCGAGCGCGAGCTGCAGCGACTCGGCAGCTTCGCGAGCGCGGTCGCGCCCGCGCTCGCCGAAAAGACGCTCGCTCCGATCCTCGGCGCGCTCGACCTCGCGCTCGACGGCGACGCCTGGCGCCTGACCGGCGAGCTCGGCGACCTGCGCAGCAGCGGGTTGATCCGCCATCGCTACGACGACGCCCGCGCCCGCGACTACCTGGATGGCTGGATCGCCCACCTGTTCGTCAACGCGGTGGCGCCGCCCGGGGTGGCCGCGCAGACGACCTGGCACTCGCGCGACGGCTACTATGTGCTGCCCCCGGTCGACGACGCGCGGGAACGCCTCGGAGCGCTGCTCGCGCTGTATCGCGAAGGGCTGCAGCGCCCGATCCACTTCTTCCCGAAGTCCGCGTGGAAGTACGTCAGCGAAGGCGAAAACGGGTCCAAGGCCGCGAGCACGTGGAAAACCACACCCTTCCGCGAGCACGGCGAGGACCGCGACGCGGCCTACCGCCTGGCGCTGCGCGGCGTCGAAGACCCGCTCGACGAAGAATTCGCTGAATGCGCGAAAGCGGTGTTCCAGCCGCTCCTCGACGTCGTCGTCGACGATCGTCTGAAAGCGCGAGGATGAGCGCTCCGGAGGAATTCACGGTATTCGGCTG
>DASYXO010000259.1:0-1558 GCA_035934825.1 Casimicrobiaceae bacterium | reverse complement strand
CGGTGCGCTTGATCGACGCCAGGTACTCCTTCGGGATGATCTGGTCGGTGTCGACGTTGGCGCGATCGAGCGGCGCCACCAGCCCCGTCAGAACGGTGAACTTCTCCATCAGCGCCACCCCCTCACGTCGACGAAATGCCCGGCGATCGCAGCGGCGGCGGCCATCGCGGGGCTCACCAGGTGCGTGCGCCCGCCCGCACCCTGCCGACCCTCGAAATTGCGGTTCGACGTCGAGGCGCAGCGCTCGCCCGGCTCCAGCCGGTCGTCGTTCATCGCGAGGCACATCGAGCATCCCGGCTCGCGCCACTCGAAACCCGCGTCGCGAAAAGTGCGATCGAGGCCTTCGGCCTCGGCCTGCGCCTTGATCAGCCCCGACCCGGGAACCACCATCGCGAGCTTCACGCTGCCCGCGACGTGGCGGCCGCGAACGACGCCCGCGGCCTCGCGCAGGTCCTCGATCCGCGAGTTCGTGCACGAACCGATGAACACCTTGTCGATGCGGATGTCGGTCATCGGAACGTTGGGCGTGAGTCCCATGTACTCGAGCGCGCGCACGATGCCTTCGCGCCGCTCGGCGTTGCGCTCGCGATCGGGATCGGGCACGCGGTCCTCGATCGACACGACCATCTCCGGCGACGTTCCCCAGGTGACCTGCGGGCGAATCGTCGCCGCGTCGAAGACATGCGTCGTGTCGAACGCAGCACCCGGATCGCTGGCGAGGCCCCGCCAGCGCTCGACCGCGCGTTGCCAGATGGCCCCTGCCGGCGCGAAAGGACGGCCCTTCAGGTAACCGATCGTCGTGTCGTCGACGCCGACCATGCCGGCGCGCGCCCCGGCCTCGATCGCCATGTTGCACATCGTCATCCGCCCTTCCATCGACAGTGCGCGCACCGCCTCGCCGGCGAACTCGATCGCGTGGCCCGTGCCGCCTGCGGTGCCGATGCGCCCGATGATCGACAGGACGAGATCCTTCGCGGTGACGCCTCGCGGCAGCGTGCCATCGACGCGAATTTGCATCGACTTCGCTTTCTTCATCAGCAGGCACTGGGTCGCGAGCACGTGCTCGACCTCGGAGGTGCCGATGCCGAAGGCCAGCGCCGCGAAGGCGCCGTGGGTGCTGGTGTGCGAATCGCCGCAGACGACGGTCATACCGGGCAGCGTCGCCCCCGATTCGGGGCCGATCACGTGCACGATGCCCTGGCGCCGGTCGCGGAACGGGAAATAGGCCTTGGCGCCGAACGCCGCGATGTTCGCGTCGAGGGTCTCGACCTGGGTGCGTGAGATCGGATCGCGGATGCCCTCGTCCCAGTGCGTCGTCGGCGTGTTGTGATCGGCGGTCGCGACGATCGACCCGACGCGCCACGGCTTGCGTCCGGCGAGGCGCAGGCCCTCGTAGGCCTGAGGGCTCGTCACTTCGTGGACGAGATGGCGATCGATGTAGACGAGCGCGGTCCCGTCACCCTCCTCGCGGACGACGTGACTGTCCCACAGCTTGTCATAGAGCGTACGGGCGGACATGGCGCGGCGGCGCTGGGCTTTCCAACGATGGTCGAATGTT
>DASYXO010000228.1:0-13426 GCA_035934825.1 Casimicrobiaceae bacterium | reverse complement strand
GGAAGATCCGGCGACGATCACGACCCTGACCTTCCAGTTCGGGCGCCTGGTGGAGGTCGAGCGCAAGGTCGTCCGAGCCCCATGAGCGGTTGCTGGGCGTCCGCGGGATGAGGGCGACGGGCCGGGCGAACGCTACAGCCGATAGGCGGCCTTGGCCAGGTCCCGCGCCAGCAGCGGTGCCAGCTCGAAAGCTTCATCCTCGCCGAAGCGGTGCTCGACGATGCAGGTCGCAAGGAACCGGCAGGCGACGCGGCGCCAGACGTCGTGGCGCGCAGGTATCGAAAGGAAGGCCCGGGTGTCGTCGTTGAAGCCGACGGTGTTGTAGAAGCCGGCCGTCTCGCTCGCCTGCTCGAAGAAGCGCAGCATGCCCTGGTAGCTGTCGTGGAACCACCACGGCGGCCCGAGCCGCAGCGCCGGGTAGTGGCCCGCAAGCGGCGCGAGCTCCCGCGCATAGCTGGTCTCGTCGAGGGTGAAGAGAATCAGGGTGAAATCGCGCTCGTTGCCGTAGCGATCGAGCAGCGGCTTCAATGCTCCGACGTAGTCGGTGCGCGTCGGGATGTCGGCGCCCTTGTCGCGACCGAAACGCGCGTGCACCCGCGGGTTGTGGTTGCGGAAGCTGCCCGGGTGGATTTGCATCACCAGGCCGTCGTCGACACTCATCCGCGCCATCTCGGTCAGCAGCTGGGCGCGGAACGACTCTGCCTCGTCAGCGGAGAACGTCCCTTGCAGCGCGCGATCGAGCAGGCGCTGGCATTCGGCCGGATCCAGGTCGAGGCTGCGCGCCGTGGGGTGGCCGTGATCGGTGGAGGTCGCGCCCATCGAGCGGAAGAACGCGCGGCGCGCGCGGTGGGCGGCCAGGTAGCCGCTCCAGACGGCCGTATTCTCCCCGGTCAGCTCGCCAAGTTGCGCGACGCTGTCCGCGAATCCCTCGAACTGCGGGTCGACGACCGGGTCGGGGCGATAGGCGGTCAACACCCGGCCCTTCCAGCCGCTGGCGCGAATCGTCCGGTGGTGGGACAGCGGGTCGAGCGGCGACTCGGTCGTCGCGATCACCTCGATGTTGAAGCGCTCGAACAGCGCACGCGGCCGGAACGCAGCCTCCCGCAGGCAGGCCTCGATGCGATCGAAGTACCGGTCCGCGCTCTCGGGGGTCAGGCGCTCGTCGATGCCGAATACCGTGTGGAATGCATGGTCCAGCCACAACCGCGTCGGCGTGCCGCGGAACAGGTGGTAGCGAGCCGCGAAGCTCCGCCAGATGGCGCGCGCATCGTAGGGCCGTGCTCCTTGCGCGGGCGCGCCGCTGCGCAGCGGCACGCCCAGATCCTCGAGCTGCACGCCCTGGCTGTAGAGCATCCTGAATACGTAATGGTCGGGAACGATCAGCAGCGCGGAAGGATCCGCGAACGGGGCATCGTCGGCGAACCATTGTGGATCGGTATGCCCGTGCGGGCTGACGATCGGCAGGTTCTGCACGGTGGCGTAGAGCGACCGCGCGAGACCGCGAGTCGCCGGATCGGAGGGAAACAGACGGTCGGGATGGAGGTCGAGGGGAATCATCGGTGTTCACTCGCGTTCGGTACGGATGTGGCGTCGACATGGACGCTGCGCTCGCCGGTCGGCACGGGATCGACGAGCACGACGCGACGGATCACGGATAAACGGCGCGGGCGACGGTGCTCGCCGCGCCGTCAGCGCAAAGCATGGTCAGCCAGCGGATCACGGGCCCGGTGAATCGCGCGTCGTCCGGGAGGTCGTCGCCGAAGATCGGGGACAGCGCAAGCAACCCTCGCGCATACGCGGCTGGATCCTTGCCCGACTCGGCGGCAATCGAGGCGAAGCGCGATGACAGCGGATCCGAGACGCCGATCGGCAGCCCATGCTCGTCGTCGCCTCGCACGTAGCGCATCCAGCCGGCGACGGCCAATGCGGCGAGCTCGACCGGCCGGCCGGCGGCGAGGTTGGCGCGCACGCTCGCGAGGATGCGTTGCGGCAGCTTCTGCGAGCCGTCCATCGCGACCTGCTGGGTCCGGTGTGGCAGCGCCGGATTCGCGAACCGCTGCTCCAGCGCCTCGCAATAGGCGATGACATCGACTCCGGCGGGGATCTTCAGCGTCGGCGAGACCTCGATCGCGGTGTACCGGCGCATCAGCGCGATGAATTCGGGCCGCGCTGCTACCTGGTAGATGTATTCGTGCCCGGCGAGGAATCCGAGGTACGCAAATGCCGAGTGGCTCGCGTTCAGCAGGCGCAGCTTCATCGACTCGAACGGCGCGACGTCGTCGGTGAATGTCGCGCCCGCCAGCTCCCAGGCTGGCCGCTCGGTTGCGAAAGCGTCCTCGATCACCCATTGCACGAACGGCTCGTGAACGACAGGCGCCCGGTCCTCGAGTCCGAGCGCCGCGTCGTTCTGCGCGATGTCATCGGCACTGGTCGCCGGGACGATGCGATCGACCATCGTCGACGGGAACGCGACCTTGCGCTCGATCCAGTCGGCAAGCGCAGGATCGCGGGCACGCGCGAAGACGTCGACCAGCCCGCGCAGCAGCGCGCCGTTGTGCGGCAGGTTGTCGCAACATACGATCGTAAGCGGCGCGCCGTGCGTGGCCCGGCGCTCCGCCAGCGCCCAGGTCAAGAGGCCCACGACGCTGCGCGACGCGTCGGGCCGCCCTAGATCGTGGACGATGTCCGGATGCGCGACGTTGAGCTTTCCGGTCGCCGGTTCGTGGCAATAGCCTTTTTCGGTCACGGTCAGCGTGATGATCCGCGTCTCGCGCGCAGCGAGCCTGCGATGCACGTCGAGGCGTTGATCGCCCAGGAACAGGACTTCGCGCACGCTCCCGACGACGCGCCGGCGCACGCCTGCCGGGCTCACTTCGACCGACGTGTACAGGCTGTCCTGGGGCACCATCCGGTCGCGGACCTCGGCCGAGCGCAGGCTGACTCCGCAGATGCCCCACGCCCCGCCGGCGCGCGCGAGCGCGTCGTCGGTGTAGAGCGCCTGATGGGCGCGGTGGAACGCCCCGATGCCGAGGTGGACGATGCCGACCCGGAGCCGCTCGGGGCCATACCCGGGCCTGGCGACGCCTGCGGCAGCGCCGGGGAGCGTTGCGAACGAGAGGCGCGGTACGTTCACGTCGGGATGCCGAACCGCCGCTCACGCGGCCGCCCGCGGGTGCTCCTTGACGCGGCTCACGAGCTGGGTCGGGTTGACGAAGCGCAATGCGATCAGCAGCCACACCAGCGTCACGACCATGTAGATCATCGCCATCGCATCGATCGACTGCGGCGCGCGCACACCCGCGGCGAACACCGCATAGTAGAGCGCGACGACCAGGGTCTGCGAATCGGGCCCCGCCGTCAGGAACGTGAGCTCGAACAGGGCGATCGTGCGCACCAGCACCAGCAGCGACGCGGCGAGGATGCCCGGCGCGAGCAGCGGAACGAGGATCGACGTGAACATCCGGGCGGTGCCGGCGCCGAACACCCGCGCCGCCGACTCGAGGTTCGGATCGATCTGCTCGATGAACGGCGTCATCACCAGGATCACGAACGGCGCGGCCGGAATCAGGTTGGCGAGGATCACGCCCCAGATGGTGCCCGCAAGCTGCGCCTTGTAGAGCACGGTCGCGAGCGGTATGCCGTAGGTCATCGGCGGCACCATCAGCGGCAGCAGGAACAGCAGCATCAGCGCGCGCTTGCCCGGAAAGTCGCGGCGCGCCAGCGCGTAGGCGGCGGGCACGCCGATCAGCAGCGACAGCAGGACGACCGCCAGCACCACCTCCATCGTCACCCACAGGATGTCGGAAAGCTGGTAATCCTTCCACGCCTGGGCGTACCAGTTCACCGTCCAGCCGTCCGGCAACCAGGTACCGAGCCACCGGCGTGCGAGCGAGTTGGTCGCGACCGTCGCGATCAACATCGCCACGTTGACGACGAACACCGTCATCGTGCCCCACAGCAGGCCGCTCCACGCGCGGTCGAGCCAGGACTTGGCGCCGCTCATCCCTTGCCCCCCGCGACCGGCCCGCGATAGAACAGGCCGCGAAGGCCCAGCACGATCGCCACGATGATCAACTGGACGAATCCCATGATCATCGCGATCGCCGAAGCGAGCGAATAGTCGTACTGCTCGAACGCCGCCTCGTAGGCGGCCAGCGAGATGACGCGCGTCGGTCCCGCCGGCGCCCCAAGCAGCACCGCGGACGGAAACACCGAGTACGCCTGCACGAAGGCCAGGCAGAAGCACATCGCGAGTCCCGGCGCGAGCAGCGGCAGGTAGACGTGGCGGAACTGCGCGGCCGGACTCGCTCCCAGCGTCGACGCCGCACGGGCCAGCACCGGGTCGATGCCGGTGATGTACGACAGGATGAGCAGGAAGGCGAACGGGAAGCCCGAGATCACCAGCGAGATCAGCACCCCCCAGTAGTTGTGCGTCAGCCGGATCGGCCCCTCGTAGAACGGCAGGAGCTCCAGAACATGGGCGAGCCAGCCTTTCGGCCCGAAATAGGTCAGCATTCCGTCGGCGATTAGGACGGTGCCCAGCGTGATCGGCACGACCAGGACGGTCGTGATCAGCCGCTGGTAGCGGCTCCTGACGCGCATGCGGAACGCGATCGGGAGCGCGATGCCGACGTTGATCAGCGTTGCAGGCAGCGCGAGCTTCAGGGTGGTCCAGATCGTCGGCCACAGGTTGTCGGCCGTGAAGAACTTGTGATAGTTCGCGAGCCACCCCCCTTTGGCCGGCTCGAACGACAGCCAGAGTCCGTAGAGGAACGGATAGATGAACAGTGCGACCATGAACAATGTCGCTGGCGCAGCGAGCAGCAGCGTGCGGTCGAACGGCGCACGCGCGAGCGCAGAGGTCCGCGTGCTCATGCGCCGTCCCGCCCGGTCGGGAGCTTCATGCCGGCGTCGGCGCGTAGACGAGCGCCCGCTCCACCGGCACGTGGATCGAGAGTGCATCGCCTGGCGCCGCCGATTGCGCCGTTCGCAGGTACAGCCAAGCGCCCGTCGCCGTTACGACGCCGACGAGGGAATCGCGGCCCCCGTACTCGACGGTTTCGACCCGCACGGCGAGCGTGTTCCGGCCTTCCGGCCCGTCACCGACGACGATCTCCTCCGGACGCATCGCGACCATCGCCCGCGCCCCCGGCGGTGTCTGCATCGAGACGCCGGTCAGGCGGATGTCCCGGTCGCGCAGTGCAACGCGGTCACCGGTCGTGCCTTCGATCTCCATCTCGATGACATTGCGGTAGCCCATGAAGCGCGCGACGTGCAGGTTCGCCGGTCGCGAGTAGATCTGCTGCGGCCGGTCGATCTGCTGGACGACGCCGTCCTTCATCACGACGATCCGGTCGGCCAGCGACAGGGCCTCGTCCTGGTCGTGCGTCACGTAGATCGTCGCGCGGCCGAGTTCGTGATGGATGCGCCGGATCTCGGCCCGGGTCTCGATGCGCAGCTTGGCATCGAGGTTCGAGAGCGGCTCGTCCATCAGCACCAGCGGCGGCTCGATGACGATCGCACGGGCGATCGCCACCCGCTGCTGCTGCCCGCCCGACAGCTGCCCGGGCAGCTTGTGCTCCTGCCCGGTGAGCTGGACGAGCTTCAGCGCATTGGCGACCCGCACCGCCGTTTCCGCCGCGGAAACGCCGCGCATCCGCAGGCCGAAGCCGATGTTGCGCTCGACGCTCATGTGCGGAAACAGTGCGTAGTTCTGGAACACCATCCCGAAGCCACGACTCTCGGGAGGCAGGGTGTCGATGCGCAGGTGGTCGAGGTTGATCGTGCCGCCGGACAGCGGCAGCAGTCCGGCAATGCAGTTCAGCGCCGTGGACTTGCCACAGCCGGAGGGCCCCAGCAGCGCGATGAACTCTCCGCGCCTGATCGTGATCGTCAGCTCGTCGAGCGCGTTGAACGCCTTCCCGCCGACGCCGGCGAAGCGCCGCGTGACACGATCGAGGCGAAGTTCGGAGAAATCCTGCTTCATTTTCGGCTCGCGACGATCGACGAGGGCGCGCCGGCGCTTCCGCAACCGCGCCTGGCCGATCCGGGTCAGTGCAGCAGGTCGCCGGCGATGCCGGCGATCCGCTGCGGCGGATTCAGGTGTCGCGCAGGCCTGCCTCCCGCCGGCCGTGCGCGATCGACTGCCTTACTTGGTCTTCTTCGCGCCGACCTTCTGGTCCCACAGCGCGAATGCCTTCACCTGCGCGTCGGGAGGAAGCGACTGCGTCTGCGGAAACTCCTTCAGCCAGCCATCGTACTCGGGGCGCCCGTATTCCTTGATCGATTCCTGGCTCTTCTTCGGCGCCATGGCGATCGTCACGCCCTTGACCGCTGGGCCCGGGTAGAAATAGCCCTCGTCATAGGTGAACGCCTGAGCATGCGGGGTCAGCAGATAGGCCATCAGGTCGAGGACCACTGCGGCCTTGTCGGGCGCCACGCCCTTGGGGATGACCATGTAGTGCGCGTCGTTGACCCAGGTCATGCCCTTGAATGGCGCGACCTTGAAGCTCTTCGGCACGATGCCCAGCGCGCGCGGATTCAGGTCCCAGCCGGTCACGGTCGGCGTCATGTCGCGCGAGCCTTCGCCCAACTCCTTCATCACCGCACCCGTACCCGACGGGTAGTACTCGATGCAGGAATTGAGCTCCTGCAGGTACGCCCAGGTCTTGTCCCAGCCATTGACCGGATCTTTCGGATCCTTGTCGCCCAGCAGGTAGGGCAAGCCCATCAGGAACGTCCGGCCCGGGCCCGAGTTCGCGGGCCGGGCGTAGATGAGCCGGTTTGGATGCGCCTTGCACCACGCGAGCAGTTCCGCCGGGGTCGTCGGGACGTCCTTGACTGTGGCCGGGTTGTATTCGATCAGCGGCCCGGCCGGCATGAACGTCACTTCGATTCCGTAGTCACCGGCCAGCTCCTGCATCTTCGCTGCCGCGGGCTGGTAGTTCGCCATCAGGTTGGGAAATTTCGATGCATCGGCGGGCAGGATCTTCATCAGCACCCCCTGCTCGATCCCGGCGGCGAGGAAATCCGTGCCCGTCAGCACCATGTCGATGTCACTGCGTCCTGCCGCCTGCATCGCCTTCAGCTTGCCCGGCAGCTCGGGCGCGGGGGCCTTGGTGAAGTTGAACTTCGACACCAGGTTCGGGTGCGCCTTCTGGTAGGCCTCGATTGCGTCCTGCGTCAGCGCGAGATTGCCGGCGACGTCGACGATGTTGATCGTCACCGGGCTCTTCGGCAGTGCGGGAACCTGCGCCATCGCGGCGGTCGATCCGAGCGCGAGCGCCGAAATCGCGGCGCCGGTCATGAGGCGCAGCGTCTGGCGACGCATCTCGCCCGGGTATTCCTTGGTGTTGCTCATTGCAGTTCCTCCTTCAGTTGTCGACAATCGATCGCCGATGCGCGTCGAGGCGACCGCGGGAACGAACGTGTCCCTGGACGGGCCACGACGAGACTCATGCCCGCGCCTTTACACGCCGCGCAGGGCGCCGGGGCGATGCAACGCGCGGCGTGGTGGCGCAACGGCCCGCTTCCGCGTCGACGCCGCGCTGGAACACCCGCACGACCCGCGACAGATGCCGGTGCATCGCCGCGCGCGCCGCGTCGGGATCGTGCGCAGCGATGGCCTTCGCGATCGCCGCATGGTCGCGGATGGTCTGCACCGCGAGCTCGCGCGTATGGAAATGCTGCTGCAGCCGACCCCAAAGCCCGGCGCGCTGATTCCACAGGCCTTCGACGACCAGCTCGAGCGAGCTGTTCCCGCTCGCGCGCGCCACGAGCATGTGGAAACCGCGGTCCTCGGCTTCGCGCGCATGGAAGTCGTCGAGCATCGCCTCCATTCGCAGGACGCTCTCGCGCAGCGCGTCCGCGTCCGCCGCGGTTGCGCCTTTTGCCGCCAGCGCGGCGATCTCGCCCTCGACCATCCGGCGCGCCGCGAGCAACTCGAAGGGCCCCGGGCCGCCGTCCCCACCCGCGCGCATCGCACCTTCGGGCGGACGCGTGACGAAGATTCCGGTTCCGACGCGCACTTCCACCAACCCGTTCATCTCCAGCGAGATGATGGCCTCGCGCACCGATGCCCGGCTCACGCCCAGCGACGCCGCGAGCTCGCGCTCGGCGGGAAGGCGCGAACCGGCGGCGAACTCGCCGCTCGCGATCAGCTGCCCGAGCTGGTCCGCGATCTGGCGATACAGGCGCTTGGGCTCGACTGCGGTGAGGGGCAACGATGATTCCTCCAGCAAGGCCTCGGGGGCATTTGCACGTGCGCGATCCGGTGCGGGCGGATCTTCTGCTCGATCCGGTCACGCCCGAAGCGGCAGCCGCCATGTCCCACGGCGACGCGTCGTGGACGCATCATAGCGATGCCGCTATACTGTGGTCAAGTGGTTAGACCACCGGACCTCGACCCGGCCGTGAGCGGTCCGCGGATGCCGGTCGCCGCCGTCCTCGTCCCGTCCCCCGAGGCTTTGCGCCATGAAGATCACCGCAGCCCGTGTCATCGTCACCTGTCCAGGCCGCAATTTCGTCACCCTGAAGATCGAGACCGACGACGGGGTCACCGGCATCGGCGACGCGACGCTGAACGGCCGCGAGCTGGCGGTCGCCACTTACCTGACCGAGCACGTCGTCCCGGCACTGATCGGCCGCGATCCTGCGCGCATCGAGGACACCTGGCAGTATCTTTACCGCGGCGCGTACTGGCGACGCGGATCGGTCACGATGAGCGCGATCGCTGCCGTCGACACCGCCCTCTGGGACATCAAGGGCAAGGTCGCCGGGCTGCCGGTCTACGAGCTCCTCGGCGGCGCCAGCCGGGACGGCGTCATGGTCTACGGGCACGCGAACGGCCGCGATATCGCGGAAACGGTCGACCAAGTCGCCCGTTACATCGAATTGGGCTACAAGGCGATCCGGGCGCAGTGCGGGATTCCGGGGCTGGCGTCGACCTACGGGGTCGCGAAGGACAAGCTGTACTACGAGCCCGCGGACGCCGCCATTGCCACCGAGAACGTCTGGTCGACGGCGCGCTACCTCGACCACGTGCCCAAGCTCTTCGACGCCATCCGCGCGCGCTTCGGCTTCGAGCATCACCTGCTGCACGACGTTCATCACCGGCTGACCCCGATCGAGGCGGGACGCCTCGGGCGGGCACTCGAGCCCTACCGGTTGTTCTGGATGGAGGACCCGACGCCTGCCGAGAACCAGGAATCGTTCAGGCTGATCCGCCAGCACACGGTCACCCCGATCGCGGTCGGCGAGGTGTTCAACACGATCTTCGACTGCCACGCCCTGATCAGCGAGCAGTTGATCGACTACATCCGCACCACCGTCGTCCACGCAGGAGGCATCACCCACCTGCGGCGCATCGCGCATCTTGCCGAGCTCCACCAGGTGCGCACCGGATCGCACGGCGCGACCGACCTGTCGCCGGTGTGCATGGGCGCTGCGCTGCATTTCGACGCCTGGGTGCACAACTTCGGCGTCCAGGAATACATGCGGCACACCCCGGAAACCGACGCGGTGTTCCCGCATGCCTACCACTTCGCCGACGGCTACCTGCATCCGGGAAGCGCGCCGGGCCACGGCGTCGACCTCGACGAGGCGCTCGCGTCGCGCTATCCGTACAAGGCAAGCGCCCTGCCGGTGAACCGCCTCGAGGACGGCACGATGTGGGACTGGTGAGGCGGTCAGCGGTCCTGGCCATCGCGCACGGTGAGCGCCCATAGCAGCATCAGGCAGCCGGCGACCATCACCGCGGTGCCTGCGAGCAGCAAGGTGCCCACCTGGTAGCTGCCGACCGTGTAGTGATCGGTGACCCGCGCAACCAAACCCAGCGCGCAAATCGCGACGCCGATCGCGCCTGCCGCCCGCCCGATCCAGACCAGAGCGCTTTTCATCACCTGTCCTCCTGCCGCGGTTCCGCGGCTGCCAAGTTGGCCTGTCAGTCGGCCTTGTACGGTCCCGACCGGCCGCCGCTCTTCTCGAGCAGGCGAATGCCCTCGATGCGCATGCCGCGGTCGACGGCCTTGCACATGTCGTAGATCGTCAACAGCCCCGCGGCGACGGCGGTCAGCGCTTCCATCTCGACACCGGTGCGATCGCGCGTCTCGACCGTGACCTCGATGGCGACGGCTGGCCCCTCGTCGACAGGGACGAAATCGACGGCGACGCGCGTCAGCATCAGGGGATGCGCGAGCGGAATGAGGTCGGACGTGCGCTTCGCGGCCTGGATGGCCGCGATGCGCGCGATCCCCAGCACGTCACCCTTGTTCGCAGTTCCGGCGCGAATCAGCGCGAGGGTCCCTGCGTTCATGGCGATGCGGCCGCCGGCGCGGGCAGCGCGCAGGGTCACGTCCTTGGCTCCGACGTCGACCATGTGCGCCTGGCCGGCCGCGTCGAAGTGGGTAAAATGCAGTCCCGCGCCGTCCTCCTGCCGCGTGCGCGGGGATTCGCGACCGGACGCGGCGCGTGGCGGCCGCGCGCCGGGTCCTGCGCCTGCTGCGGGGCTGCGCTTGTGCCTGGAGGCGGATCCCGGGTTGGATGGGCGCGGCATGAATCCTTCGACGGCACTCGGCTGTCGCGGTGAACTCCTACGCGAGGGCGGCATCTTAGCATCAACGACCTTGAAGTCCCGGCTCGTGTTCCCGCACGCTTCCAGCCATCGCCGCCCCCGCAGGTGGATTGCGAGCTGCCTCGTCGCGGCGCTCGCCTGCGCGCCGTTGTCGCCTTCCCGCTACGTCCCGGCGCCGGTTGCCGGTGCGGTCGCGCAAACGCTTCCCGACCTCGGCGACGTATCTCAGGCCAGTCTCTCGCCGGCCCAGGAGCAGAAGCTCGGCCACGCGCTCGTCCGCCAGCTGCGCGCGAATGGCGATTACCTGAACGATCCCGAGGTCAACGACTACCTGAACGAGCTCGGCCACCGGCTGATCGCGGCGTCGACCGACGTCAAGACCGAGTTCCACTTCTTCGCGGTGAGCGACCCCGGCGTCAATGCCTTTGCCCTGCCCGGAGGCTACGTCGGCGTCAACGCGGGGCTGATCCTGCTCACGCAGTCCGAATCGGAGCTCGCGAGCGTGCTCGCGCACGAAATCACGCACGTCACGCAGCACCACATCGCGCGATCGATCGCGGCGCAGAAGGACTCGATGCTGATGTCGCTCGCCGGGCTCGCGGTCGCAATCCTCGCGGCGCGCGGCAGCGGCGCGTCGAGCGGTGACGCCGCGTCCGGCGCGATCGCCGCCACGCAGGCCCTGAGCATCCAGCACGAGATCAATTTCACGCGCGACCAGGAGCGCGAGGCCGACCGGATCGGCTTCCAGCGACTGGTGGCGGCGGGCTTCGACCCCACCGCGATGGCAACCTTCATGGAACGCCTGCAGCGCGCGACGCGGTTCGGGGCGGAGGCCGATGTTCCATCGTACCTGCAGGACCACCCGGTCACTTATGAGCGCATCGCCGAAGCCCAGTCGCGCGCCGCCGGCATTGCGTACCGCCAGGTCGTCGACCCGCTCGACTACTACCTCGTGCGGGCGCTGCTGCGCAGCTACCAAGGGGAACCCCGGCAGGCGGTCAAGTATTTCGACGACGCGCTCGCCGACCACAAGTACAGCAACAAGGTCGCGACGCAATACGGGCTCGTCGCCGCGCTGCTGCGCACCAAGGATCGGGCGCGCATGAAGACCGAGCTCGCGACGCTCGAGAAGATCGCCCCGCCCCATCCGATGATCGACGCGATCGCTGGCCACGTGCTCCTCGAGACAGGGCAGCTCGATGCCGCGATCCGCCGCTTCAAGGCCGGCGTCGACCGCTATCCGAACAAGATGCAGATGGTCTACGACTATCCCGACGCGCTGCTCAAAGCCGGGCACAGCGTCGAGGCCGCCAGGTTCGTCGAGCGCGAGATCGACCGGTTCCCGAACGACGGGCCCCTGCAACTGCTCGCGGCTCGTGCCTACGCCGCGCAGGATAAGCAGATGCTCTCGCACCAGCACCAGGCCGAGTACTACGCCTGGCAGGGCAATCTCAAGGGGGCGATCGACCAGCTCGAGGTCGCGTCCAAGGCCGGAGACGGCAACTTCTACGAGGCGTCGGTGGTCGATTCCCGGCTGCGCGCGTTCAAGAGGGAAGCTGCCGACGAGAAGAAGGCGGGGTTCGGGCGCTCGGGCTGACCCCTGCCGCCCTCGTCGCCGCCCGCAACATCGCCCCCCGGCATGGGGGCTGGCGCACAGGCGCCGGGGCTCGCCGGCCCCTCCTGCATGGGGCAGCGACGGCCTGGATCGATGCGGGTACTGGCGATTTTGTCAGTATGAGTCGCGGAAACGCTACCGTAGATTCCCCACCGCGTGGCGCCGGGCCGGTCGCGACGAAAGCTGCGGGGGAGTGGGCGATGAGGATACTGGTGGTCGACGATCATCCACTGATCCAGCAAGCGCTGGCCCAGTCGCTCCCGCAGATCCACGGTGCGGTCGAGGTCCTCGCCGCGATCGACCGTGCCGAAACGCTCGCCGCGCTCGCACGCCACCCGGACTGCGCGCTCGTCCTGCTCGACCTCGCCCTGCCCGGCGCCCACGGCCTCGACTTGCTTGCGGAATTGACGCGCGACTTTCCGCGGCTTCCGGTGGTCGTGCTTTCGGCCACCCACGACCGCGCAACGGTCGGCGCGGCGTTGGACGCCGGGGCGCGCGGTTACATCGCCAAGACCTCGACTCCGGTGGAGCTGCTCGACGCGATCCGCACGGTGCTCGAAGGCGGGCGCAGCATCACCGCGGACCTCGCGCCCGCGCGCCCCGAGATCGCCGGCCTTCCCCGAGACCTCTTCGGCCTTACGCACCGGCAGGCAGACGTGCTGCGGCTGTTGATCCAGGGCAAGCCCAACAAGCTGATCTGCCGCGAACTGCACCTGTCCGAGGGAACGGTCAAGGTGCATGTCAGCGCGATCCTCAAGGCGCTCAACGTTCGCTCGCGCGCACAGGCCATCGCCGAGCTCACGCGGCGCGGCGTGCAGATCGACGCAGTCGCGCCGCGTCCCGACATGCACTGACGCGGCTGGCAGGCGGTCCCGGTGTATCCGCCCTGCACGATCAGCCCGGCGCTCGTCGCGCGCGCTCGCGCCGACCAGGTCGCGACCCTGTATGCGCACGTCCACCTGACATCGCTGTCGATGGGCCTCGGAGCGCTAATCCTGTGCGCAGCGATGTGGGGCCAGGCTTCGGCGGCCGCGATGACGACGTGGTGCATCCTGATCGCGCTCAACCAGGCATGGCGCACGGCTCTCGCGCGCGCGTTCGCGCTGGAGCGCCCCGGCGCCGACGCGGCGCCGCGCTGGGGCCGGTACTGGGCCGCGGGATCGACGATCGCCGGCGCGCTATGGGGTCTCGCTGCCGTCGCCGCGTTCCCCCGCGAGCCGGCGCTGCAGGCGTTGCTGATC
>DASYXO010000177.1:0-5217 GCA_035934825.1 Casimicrobiaceae bacterium | reverse complement strand
TGGCCTTGCCGGCGACGAATGCCTGGAAGGTGAAGCCGGGATTCAAACCCCCCGGCTCGACGCGGCGGGCACCCCCCGGCTTGATGGCGAGCGGTCCCATCGACGGGGGACTGCCCGCGCCCGGCCCATTGCCGGTGGGGGGTCGAGCCGACGCCGCGGTCGCACCGGGGGTCTCGTCGGGAGCCTTGTGCGCCGGGTCGTCGGCGCCCGCCGGCTTCGGGCGTCCGTCCGGCGCCTGCATCCCGGCGTCCGCCACCGCGAATTCGACCGCGACATGCTCACCGACGGCCTCTCGCGCCAGCGCCTCGATGCGCCCACCGAAGCGCTCCTTGACCCACTGCAGGACGAAGCGATTGGGAGCGACCAGATGCAGCCTGCCGGGGGCGTTCGAGCAGGCTAAGGGCTTGATCCAGGTCGTGAACTGCTGGGGCGTCAGCTCCCGCTCGAAAACGGAGAGGCAGGCCGCCCAGGCAGCGCAATCGGAAGCGGAATGCACGCGGAAATCGCCGGTCGAAGGAATCGGGATGCTCGCAAAACCGGCCGCGCGTTGCCTGCACGAGTCCTGACCGGGGAGGCATTGTAGCCGCCAGAATCCGAGTTATCCACAGTGCTTTGCGGACCGGGGGTCGGCGCCTGCGTGGGTGTGGGCTGGCGCGAAAGTGACCACTCGCGCCGACGCCAGGGCTTCAGCAGTGAGTGGCTTGCGTTGACAGAATGCGCGTAACGCGCTCTAATACAAGGCTTTTCCGCTATCGCCCGCAATCACCGCTACCGCCCGCAATCAAGTTTTCGCGTGGGCGCGGCCACCGGCAACCACCAGGTCTTCGACGATGAAACGTACTTACCAACCTTCCAAGCTGCGCCGCGCGCGTACGCACGGGTTCCGCGCCCGGATGGAAACCGTGGGCGGCCGCAAGGTCCTGTCGGCACGCCGGGCCAAGGGCCGCGCCAGACTCACGGTCTGACGGTCATTGCGCCGCCGCTGCCCATCGGCGATTCCCGCTACCGGCTTCGCGGCATCGGCGCGTTCCAAGCGGTCTTCCGCGCCGGCACGCGTCACGACGCACGGTACCTGCAATTGATCGCCGCGCGCGCCGCGCAACCGCCCGGCCGCGTCGGCTACGTGATTGGTCGCAAAGTCATGCCGCTTGCGGTCGATCGCAATCGCCTGCGCCGCTGCCTGCGTGAAATGATCCGCGGCGCGCGGCCGGCCCTCGAGGCTTTCGACGTGATCCTGCGCGTCAAGCGCAATGTCGCGCGCATCGAGATCGACCAGGCGCTGAGCGAAGCGCGCCAACTGCTCGCGAGGCTTTCGGAAACCGCGGAATCGACACGATGAAGCGCGTGCTCCTCGCGCTGCTGCGTGGTTATCGGTACCTGCTGCGCCCGATGCTGGGCTCGAACTGCCGCTTCTATCCAAGTTGCTCCGATTACGCGCGCGAGGCGATCGAACGCCACGGTGCGTTCGCGGGAACCTGGCTCGCGATCAAGCGTCTCGGACGCTGTCACCCTTATCATCCGGGCGGCTACGACCCGGTCCCCTGAACCGATACCATCGACATCCTTGCCGCGCGCGTTCGCCATGGCGTGATCGCCGCTGTCGCATCGGCAACCCGGCAACCCGGAAACCCTGAATGGACATCCAACGCCTGATCCTCTGGCTCGTCTTCTCCTTTTCCGGCGTGATGCTGTGGCAGGCCTGGGAGCGCGAGCACAATCCACCGCTGCCGGTGCCGATGGCGCAAACCGCGACACCGGTGCCGGGCCAGACGGCAACCCCCTCGGGGCCGGGCGCAGTGCCCCCTGCAGCGACGCCCGGACCCTCGTCCGCATCCGCGGCGGCGGTCCCGGCAGGCGCGCCGGCACCGCTCGGCAACACGATCGAGGTCCGCACCGATCTGTATACGGCCGACATCGACACCATCGGCGGGGCGATCACCCGCGTCGGCCTCGCAATGCATCGCAATGCCGAGGACAGGTCCCAGCCGTACTACGTCCTGCAGCGCAATGCCGACCGGACTTTCGTCGCCCAGGCGGGGTTGATCGGTGACGGCCTGCCGAACCACCGGACGCCGTATGAAGTCCTGCCCGGGCCCCGTTCGCTGCCGCCCGGCGCCGACCAGTTCGACGTGAAGCTGCAGGCGATCGCGCCCAACGGCGACAAGGTCGTGCAGACGCTGACCTTCCACCGCGGAACCTACGTGATCGGCGTCGCGTTCGACATCACGAATGGAGGCACCTCGCCGATCAAGCCCGAGGCGTATTTCCAGCTGATGCGCGACACGAAGGTGGTCGGCGTCGTCAGCCGGATGGGGCCGAAGCCCTACGTCGGTCCGGTGGTCTACGACGAGAAGGACAAATACAAGAAGATCGATTTCGCCGAGATCGACAAGGATGCGGCCGACGCCAGTCGCAAGCCGCCGTACACGCAGGCCACCGACAACGGCTGGATCGGCATGGTCGAGCACTACTTCGTCGTCGCGTGGCTGCCGCCGGAGACCCCGAAGCTCGAGCGGAGGTTCTACACGACCAAGCTCGGCAACGACCTGTACACCGCCGGGGTGCGCTATTCCGAGGGCACGATCGCGCCGGGGGCGACGGGCGTCATCCACGCGAGCCTGTACGCAGGCCCGCAGGACCAGGAGGCGCTGTCCAAGCTCGCACCGGGGCTGAACCTGGTAGTCGACTACGGCATCTTCACGATCATCGCCGAGCCGCTGTTCCTGCTGCTCAAGTTCCTGCACAAGCTGATCGGCAACTGGGGCTTCGCCATCATCGTGATGACGATCATGATCAAGGGCGCGTTCTATCCGCTGAACGCGACCTCGGCCCGCTCGATGGCGAAGATGAAGCTGGTCGCGCCGAAGATGAAGGCGCTGCAGGAGCAGTACGCGAACGACAAGCAGCAGCTCCAGATGAAGATGATGGAGCTCTACAAGCAGGAGAAGATCAACCCGCTGGGCGGCTGCCTGCCGATCGTCGTCCAGATTCCGGTGTTCATCGCGCTGTACTGGGTGCTGCTGTCGGCGGTCGAGCTGCGCCACGCGCCGTGGATCGGCTGGATCCACGACCTGTCGGCGCCGGACCCGTGGTTCGTGCTGCCGGTCATCTATGCGATCACCGCCTACCTGCAGGTGCGGCTGTCGCCGACCCCGATCTCCGACCCGGTGCAGGCCAAGGTGATGCAGATCATGCCGGTCGCGTTCTCGATCATGTTCCTGTTCTTCCCCTCGGGGCTGGTGCTCTACTGGCTGGTCAACAACCTGCTGCAGATCGCGCAGCAATGGCACGTGAACCGGGTGCTGACGCGCGAGACCGAGCAGGCTGCGGCGAAGCGGCGCTAGCGCCCCGGCCGCGCCGCGGTAAGCTCGCGCGCATGAACGCGCCGCGGCCCCTTCCTCCGCCGGAGACGATCGCCGCGATCGCCACGCCTCCCGGCCGCGGGGGCGTGGGCGTCGTCCGCGTGTCGGGCAACGATCTCGCGGCGCTGGTCGAAGGCATCGCCGGCCGGGCATTGCCGCCTCGCGTTGCCACCCGCGTCACCTTCCGCGATGCGCATGGCGCGCCGATCGACGCCGGCCTCGCGCTGTGGTTCCCGCGGCCGAACTCCTACACCGGCGAAAGCGTCGTCGAATGGCACGGCCACGGCGGCCCCGCCGTCATGCGTCTGCTGCTCGCACGCTGCATCGAGCTCGGCGCGAGGCTCGCCGAGCCGGGCGAGTTCACCAAGCGCGCGTTCCTGAACGGCAAGCTCGACCTGGCGCAGGCCGAGAGCGTGGCCGACGTCATCGCGGCGTCGACCACCGCCGCCGTGCGCGCGGCGGCGCGCAGCCTGGTGGGCGAGTTCTCGGCCGAGGTGCATGCACTGCGCAACACCCTGACCGATTTGCGCGTGTACACCGAGGCCACGCTCGATTTTCCCGAGGAGGACGTCGAGTTCCTGCGAGAAGGCGACGTGATCGCCCGCGTCGCAGCGATACGCGAGCGCCTCGCCGCGATCCTCGTGCGCTCGCGTCGCGGCGCGATCCTGCGCGAAGGGCTGACCGTCGTGCTGGTCGGTGCGCCGAACGTGGGCAAATCGAGCCTGTTGAACCGCCTGGTCGGCGACGAGGCGGCGATCGTGACGCCGCTCCCGGGAACGACGCGCGACACCGTCGAGCGGCCGATCGAGCTCGCCGGCATTCCGCTGACGATCATCGACACCGCGGGCCTGCGCGAGACCACCGACAGCGTCGAGGCGCTGGGCATCGCGCGCACGCGCGTAGCGATCGCGCGCGCCGACCTCGCATTGGTGCTGACCGACGCGCGCGGCGCCGGCGCGCCGGCAGCGGCCCCTGGGACCTCGGCCGCCGCGTCGCTCTCCGCCGAAGCAGGGGCCGCCCGGGTCGCGGGCGAGCTGCCGGCGGGGCTCCCGCGCATCATCGTCCACAACAAGTGCGACCTTGCGGGCGTCCCGGCGCGGGTGCTGCGCGGCGACGACGGGAGCGTGCAGGCGTGGGTATCGGCGCTGACCGGGGAGGGCATCGCGTTGCTGGAAGCCGAGATGCTGCGCATCGCCGGTGCCGGGCACGCGACCGAGGACGTGTTCCTCGCGCGTGAACGCCAGGTGAGCGCGCTGGCGGAAGCTGCGGCGCACATCGCGGCGGCGCAGGGCCACGCTTCGATCGCCCCGCCGGCGATCGAGCTTTTCGCCGAGGAATTGCGCATCGCACAGGAGGCGCTGTCGAAAGTCACCGGGGAGTTCACCGCCGACGATCTGCTGGGCGAGATCTTCTCCCGCTTTTGCATCGGCAAGTAGCGCTGATTCCGACGCGAGATCGGCGTTGCCCGCCGCGGGCGCGTCCACGCTGCCGCGCAGCGCGTCGGCCTCTGCCAGAGCTGGGCTTCGTCGCCGACGTTGGCGCTGCCGGCGCTATCGCCGGGCTTCTTGTTGGTGGTTCTTGCCATTACCTGTCCCCGTGCGTGGCGCTTGCCCACAGCTTCGGTCCCGCGCCGCATCACAGCACCCGCCACCAGGGCACCGCCAGCACGTCGGGGGTGAGCCACTCGACCGCGCGACCGGTGTGCAGCAGGATCCCGGCACGCGCCTTGCGCCCGTACTCCTGCCGGAAGCTGCGCAGGTGCGCGCAGTCGGCGAGGCGCGGCTTCGAGGTAGCCTTCACCTCGATGGGCAGCAGCTTGCCGCCCGCCTCGATGACGAAGTCCACTTCCTCGCCG
>DASYXO010000170.1:0-4515 GCA_035934825.1 Casimicrobiaceae bacterium | reverse complement strand
GGCGTTTCCTGAGCGACGTGCGCGAGCGTCCACTTCGGTGGCAGCTCGATCGCCCCGGCATCGGGCAGCAGCTCGCCCCGGATGGCGGCGAACAGGCTCGACTTGCCGCAGCCGTTGGCGCCGACGATGCCGACCTTGTGGCCGACGTGCACGGCCAGGCTCGCGGCCTCGAGCAGGCGCTTGCTGCCGCGCGCGAGCGTGAGGTCGCAGATGCGAATCATCGTTGCGGCGCGTTGCCGGCGGAGGGCGGATCGGCGCCCGGGCGCGTGCGATGCTTCAGCGAAGCTCGAAGTCGTAGTCGACAACGAGCGGGGCGTGGTCGGAAAAGCGTCGATTCTTGTAGATCGATGTCGCGCGCGCCGTCGCCGCGATGCCCGGCGTCGCGATCTGGTAATCGATGCGCCAGCCGACGTTCTTCGCCCAGGCCTGTCCGCGGTTCGACCACCATGTGTACTGCTCGGCCCGTGCATCGAGGCGGCGGAAGACGTCGACGAAGCCGAGCTCGGCGAACACCCGCGTGAGCCACGCGCGCTCCTCGGGCAGGAACCCCGAGTTCTTCTGGTTGCTTCGCCAGTTCCGAAGGTCGATGGCCCGGTGCGCGATGTTCCAGTCGCCGCAGAGAATGACTTCGCGGCCACCCCGGACCAGCCCGGCGAGGTGCGGCAGGAACGCGTCGAGGAATCGGAACTTGGAGGCCTGGCGATGCTCGCCGCTGGATCCCGACGGAAGGTAGAGGCTCACGATCGACACCTCGCGGAAATCGGCCTGCAGGTAGCGCCCCTCGGCATCGAACTCGGCATGGCCAAATCCGGCGCGCGTCGGCGCCGCGACTTTCGAATAGAGCGCGACGCCGGCGTAGCCCTTGCGCTCAGCCGGATGGAAAGTCGCATGCGATCCGCGCGGCGCCGCCAGCGATTTCGGCACGTCGCCGGGCAGGCATTTGATCTCCTGCATGCACACGATGTCCCAGGGCTCGGCGCGCACCAGCCAGCGTGCGAGGCCCTTGCGCTCGGCAGAGCGCAGTCCGTTGACGTTGAGGGTGATGACTCGCATCGGGTGGGCGTGAAAACGGCGCGAATGTACCCCGGGCGCGTGGAAGATCGCCGCCGGAACGCTATACTCGGCGCCGGCCCCCTGGCCATTGCGCCGCCATGACCGGTTTCCGACACGACTTCCTGCAATTCGCGTTGGCACGCGACGTGCTACGTTTTGGAGAGTTCATCACCAAAGCGGGGCGCAAAAGCCCGTATTTCTTCAATGCGGGCCTGTTCGACGACGGAGCGAGCCTGCGCCGGCTGGGCGAATTCTACGCGGAGGCGCTGCTTGCGTCGGGAGTCGACTGTGACCAGTTGTTCGGGCCGGCGTACAAGGGCATCACCCTTGCCGCCGCGACCGCCATTGCGCTTGCCGCCATGGGGCACAATTTGCCGTACAGCTACAACCGCAAGGAAGCGAAGGATCACGGCGAAGGTGGGTCGGTGGTCGGTGCGCCGCTCGCGGGCCGCGTAATGATCGTCGACGATGTCATCACCGCCGGCACGTCGGTGCGTGAATCGGTCGCGCTGATCGAGGCTCACGGCGCGAGGCCGGCCGGCGTGCTGATCGCGCTGGACCGGATGGAGCGAGGACGAGGCGAGACGTCGGCGGTGCAGGACGTGCGCGACACCTGGGGGATACCGGTGGTTGCGATCGCGACGCTCGACGACGTGATGGCGTTCATCGACGGCCGCGCGGAGCTTGCAGCGGTGCGACCGGCGATTGTGGCCTATCGCGAGCGCTACGGGGCGCACTGAGCGAAACGCGATCGCAGTAACCTGACAGGAACCGAGATGAGTGCAGTGGCCGGACCTGGATCATTCGACGACGCGGCGGGGCGCGATCCCGCCAGTCGCGGCGAGCGACCGTCCCTGCCCGAGGCTTCCGGGTCGATGTGGCTCCTGCCCGCGCTCCTCGTCGGAGTCGTGCTGTTCGCGATCGCGACCAGCGCCCATGCCACGCTTTACAAATGGGTCGACCAGCACGGCCTCGTTCATTACAGCGACCGGCTTCCTCCCGATGCGGTCAACCGCGCCAGCACCCAACTGAACCGCGAAGGCATCGCCGTCAGGAAGACCGGGCAGGCCCCCACGGCGGCGGAGCTGCAGGCACGCCAGGCGGCGGAGAAGCAGAAACGCGAGCTCGACCGCGAACGGATGCTCGCCGAGCGCCGCGATCGCGCGCTCCTCGATTCCTACACCAACGAGAGCGACATCGACCTCGCCAAGGCGCGCGCCATGGCGACCATCGAAGGACAGATCACGTCGGCGCAAGCGTACATCGCGCAGATCGCGAAGCGCCGCGGGGACCTGCAGGCGAAGCAGGCGAGCTATGCGCCCGGGTCGGTCCCGGCATCGATTCGAAGCGAAGTCGCGTCGATCGACGCCGATCTCGCCCGGCAGGCCGAATTCGTCGTCGGCAAGCAGAAGGAAGCGGCGGCGGTCGCCGCCCGCTACGACGCCGACAAGCGGCGTTTCCACGACTTGAAGAGCGGCGTCGCGGATGACGCGTCGCCGAACGCGACGCGGTTGTCAGCGGCCGTGGCATCGCACTACTGAATCCGGGCGCCAGCCATGGCGCAGCGGGGCACCGGCGCAGGTCTGCGATAATCCCGCTTTAACCGCGATCGAAGCGGCTCGCCTCTCCGGTCCGTACGGACCGCGGCCCGGCGGCCGCCAATCCAATGGCTCAATACGTATACACGATGAACCGTGTGGGCAAGCTCGTGCCGCCCAAACGTGTCATCCTGAAGGACATCTCGCTATCGTTCTTCCCCGGTGCCAAGATCGGCGTGCTCGGCCTCAACGGCTCTGGCAAGTCCAGCCTGCTGAAGATCATGGCCGGCGTCGACCACGAGTACGACGGCGAAGCGGTGCCGATGCCCGATTTGCGCATCGGTTTCCTGCCGCAGGAGCCCGCGCTCGATCCCGACGCGACGGTGCGCATGGCCGTCGAGGAAGGCATGGGGGAGGTGCTCGCTGCGAAAGCGCGCCTCGACGAGGTCTATGCGGCGTATGCCGTGCCCGATGCCGATTTCGATGCGCTCGCTGCCGAGCAGGCGCAGCTTGAAGCGGTCATCGCGGCGGCCGGCGCTGACTCCGGCGTGCAGATGGAGGTTGCCGCCGACGCGCTGCGGCTTCCCGCCTGGGACGCGAAAATCGGCCAGCTGTCCGGCGGCGAGAAGCGCCGGGTCGCGCTGTGCAGGCTGTTGCTGTCCAAGCCCGACATGCTGCTGCTCGACGAGCCGACCAACCACCTCGACGCCGAGAGCGTCGAATGGCTCGAGCAGTTCCTTCAGAAGTTCCCGGGCACCGTGGTTGCCGTCACCCACGACCGCTACTTTCTCGACAACGCGGCCGAATGGATCCTCGAGCTCGACCGCGGCCAGGGTATTCCCTGGAAAGGCAATTACACGTCGTGGCTAACGCAGAAGGAGCAGCGCCTCGAGACCGAGACGAAGCAGGAGGCCGCGCGCATCAAGGCGATGAAGAAAGAGCTCGAGTGGGTGCGCAGCAACCCCAAGGGGCGCCAGGCCAAGAGCAAGGCGCGGATCGCGCGCTTCGAGGACCTGTCGAGCTACGAGCACCAGAAGCGCAACGAGACGCAGGAGATCTTCATCCCGGTCGCCGAGCGCCTGGGCGACTCGGTGATCGAGTTCAGGACCGTCAGCAAGGCGTTCGGCGATCGCGTGCTGGTCGACGACCTGAGCTTCGCGATTCCGGCGGGCGCGATCGTCGGCATCATCGGTCCCAATGGCGCCGGCAAGACCACGCTGTTCCGGATGATCACCGGCGCCGAGAAGCCCGATTGCGGCGAGATCGTCGTCGGGCACACGGTGAAGTTCGCCGTCGTCGACCAGACGCGGGAAGCGCTGCCCAACGACAAGACGGTGTGGGAAGCGATTTCCGGCGGACAGGACATCCTGACGGTGGGCCGTTTCGAGATGCCAACGCGTGCCTACCTGGGCCGCTTCAATTTCAAGGGCGGTGACCAGCAGAAGAACGTCGGCGCGCTGTCGGGCGGCGAGCGCGGGCGGCTGCACCTGGCTTCGACGCTCCTGAAGGGGGGAAACGTCCTGCTGCTGGACGAGCCGTCGAACGACCTCGATGTCGAGACGCTGCGCGCGCTCGAGGAGGCGCTCGAGGAATTCGCAGGCAGCGCGCTCGTCATCTCGCACGACCGCTGGTTCCTCGATCGCATCGCGACCCACATCCTCGCCGCCGAGGACAACTCCAAGTGGGTGTTCTTCGAGGGCAACTTCCACGAATACGAGGCCGACAAGAAGAAGCGTCTCGGCGAGGACGGCGCGCGGCCGCATCGACCCCGGTTCAAGCCGCTGCACGCCTGACCCCCTAAAACCCGGGACGCACCACGTTTTCAAACCCGGGACGCACCACGTTTTTAAACCCGGGACGCACCACGTTTTCCGCCGGAGCTTGTTGCTACGAAACCGGAAAACGTGGTGCGTCCCGGGTTTAA
>DASYXO010000382.1:0-2374 GCA_035934825.1 Casimicrobiaceae bacterium | reverse complement strand
CCGGAAGACCATCCGGATACCGATCGCGTCCATGTTCCGCTTCCACAGCTCGTCGCCCTGGCGCGCCGCCGAGCCCGGCGTCGACCAGCGGACGATGGTCAGCGGCTTGCCGTCGGGTAATTCGCGGTAGCCGTCACCGTCCACGTCCTTGTAGCCGAAGCGGTCGAGCAGTGCCCTCGCGGCGGCCGGATCGTAGATCTGCGCCTGCGTTCGCAGATTCGGGTCGTAGCCTGTGATGTCGGGGGGAATCGGCCCGTTCGCCGGGACCGCCCTGCCCTTCAGCAGCACTCGAATCAGCGATCCGACGTCGTAGCCCATCGAAATCGCACGCCGCAGCGCGATCCGGTCGGGTGTGTAGCCGCCGACCACCGGGTCCTTCATGTTGAAATACGTCCAGTAGGTGTTGGGACGGATCAGGACGTCGTGGACGATGCCACGTGCCCTGAGCGCCGCCTTCAGCTTCCCGTCGGCGAGAGCCTGGTCGATGAAATCGGTAGGAATGTTGTCGAGGATGTCGATCTCGCCCTTCAGGAACGCGAGCCAGCGCGCCTGCCCCTCCTCGATGATGCTGATCTCGATGCGTCCGGCAAGCGGGAGGCGCTTGCCCTGCAGCGCCGCCGCGACCGGCTGCGATGTCTGCGGGATCGGCCCGGCGGGCATGTAGTACGTCTCGCGAAATCCGGGGTTCGCGACCAGCTCGATCCTGGTACTGCGCTGGTAGGCCCCGAGCACGTATGGCCCGGTGCCCACCGGATGCGCGCCGATGTCGTTGCCGTAGGCTTCGACCACCTCGCGCGCCTGCGCGGCGACATTGGGCACGGCCAGTGCATACGCGAAGCGCAGATCCGGGCTGGTGAGGCGGATGCGCAGCGTGTAGCGATCGACGACCTCGAGTCCCGTGATCGGCGAGTCGTAGTCGAAGTGCCCGGTCTTCATGGCCCGGGCGCGCGCTTCGTCGCCGCCGACGATCTTGCCCTCGAACATCCACAGCCACGGCGACTTGACGGCGGGGTCGAGTATCCGTTCGATGCCATACGCGAAATCGGCGGCGGTCAACTCGCGGCGCCTGCCCTTGAAAGCGGGATCGGGAGTGAAGAAAATGCCCTTGCGGACCTTGCAGACGTAGGTCCTGCCGGCGTCCTCGACGACTGGCATTGCCTTGAGTGCGCGCGGCACCAGCCTGACCGGACGGGCGAGGTAGTCGTAGTCCAGCATCGTGTCGAAGACGTTGTCGATGATGCTGTCGGAGGCCGCGTCGGAAGCGAACGCCGGATCGAAGCTCGTCTCGGCGCCCGGGAATGCGATATGCAGGACCTTCGTCGGGTCGGCCGCGTGCGCCGAGCGGGCCGCAACCGCGGCGACAAGGACGCAGAGGAGCGCGCCGATCAACGCGGGACGCACCGGAACGCGAGAGAATGCGAAGGGCATCGGGTGCGGCGAGATCGGCGACGAAGGCCCGCATCCTAGCACTCGACGCAAGGGGCATATGCTGCGAGATCGGATCGGAATCCGCCGGAGATGGAGCGATGGAAATGAAACGGATGAGCGGCGGCAGCCTGCGCGCCGCCGGCTACGACGAGCGCAGCCGCAAGCTGGTCGTTGAACTGACGTCGGGAACGCTCGAATTCAGCGACGTCCCGGGCGAGGTCTGGCGACGCCTCTCGGGCGCGTCATCGCCGTGGAGCTATTACCGCGACAACATCGACGAGGAGTACACGGCGCGGCGAATCCGCTGAGCCCGTGGATGGCGCGCCGTCCCGGACCTCCGTCGGGCTCGGCGGCCGTCGGCGCCGGATGGACTGCAATGCCCATCCCCGCCGGCGAGCGGGCGCCGCGGCGGGGATGCAACGCAGCGACGCCGAGGCGGCGCGACTTACTGGATCGTCAGCTTGCGAGCCGTAGCGGCCGGCTTCTTCGCCAGCGTCAGCTCCAGCACGCCCTTGTCGAACTTCGCCGAGCTCGTTGTCTCGTCGAGCTCGACCGGCAGCGTGAAGCTGCGGTAGTAGCGCCCGAAATGACGCTCGCTGCGCAGCACGCGGGCGCCTTCGGCCGGCTCACTCGTGCGCTTCATCTCGGCGGTGATCGTGACCTGGTTGCCCTCGATCGCGACCTGGATGTCGTCCTTGCCGACGCCCGGCATGTCGGCGTGGACGACGTAGGCCGTGTCGTTCTCGGTGACGTCGATGCGAATGCCGCGGGGCGCGTCACGCTCGGCCGCGACCGGGCGGAAGAAGCTGCGGAGCAAGCTATCGACGGCGGTGTCTGCGAATGGATCGTAGATTTGAAGTCTGGTCATGGTGCATTCCTTTGGGTCGTTGGTGGGCCAGGCCGGCGGGCCCGCGGGTTGCGGAGCTGCCGGCGTACGGCTGTAATC
>DASYXO010000132.1:0-18521 GCA_035934825.1 Casimicrobiaceae bacterium | reverse complement strand
CATCGACAGCTCGATGACATGCAGGCGATAGTAGAGATCCTGCCGGAAATCGCCGCTGTCGACGAGCGCCGACAGGTTTTTGTGGGTCGCGCGGATGATCCGGGTGTCGACGGGCTCCTCGCCGGTCGAGCCGACCTTGCGGACCTTCTTCTCCTGGATCGCGCGCAGCAACTTGACCTGCATCGCGAGCGGCAGGTCCGCCACCTCGTCGAGGAACAGCGTACCGCCGTTCGCCGCCTGGAAGAATCCGTCACGGTCGGCCTCCGCGCCGGTGAACGCACCTTTCTTGTAGCCGAAGAACTCGCTCTCCATCAGGTTCTCGGGTATCGCTCCGCAGTTCACCGCGATGAATGGCAGCTCGGCGCGAGGGCCCTTCAGGTGGATCATCCTCGCGGCGAGCTCCTTGCCGCTCCCGGACTCGCCGTTGATGTACACCGGTGCCTGGCTGCGCGCCAGGCGGTCGATCATGCCGCGAACCTGCTGCATCGCGGGCGAATCGCCGAGCAGCTGGTAGTTGGCGCCTGGCTGCGGCTTCTCAGGAACCTTCAGCGCCTGCTTGACCAGTGCGCGCAGCTGCTCCAGGGCCACCGGCTTGGCCAGGTAGTCGAAGGCGCCGGCCTTCAGGGCCGCCACGGCGTTCTCGGCGCTCCCGAACGCGGTGATCACCGCCACCGGCACGTCGAGCGCTTTCTGCGTGATGTGCTCGACGACGCGCAATCCTTCGCCGTCGGGCAGGTTCCAGTCGGTCAGGCACAGGTCGAACGGTCCGTTGTCGAGCAGGCGCTGCGCTTCGCCGACCGATTCAGCGCGAATCGTGTCGAGGCCCATCCGCGACAGCGTAAGCTCGAGCAGTTCGAGAAGATCCGGCTCGTCGTCGACGACAAGTACTCTGGGTTGACCGCGGGTTCTGCGAGACATGGTGTCGGAAGGCTCGAGTGGTTATGGGTTGCGGGTAATCGGCCGATTCCGGGCCGCAGCGGTTCGTGGCCTGGTCTCCTGGATCGCGCCCAGGCGGATCCCGGCTGCCATTATGAGTGCTATGTCGACGATGCGGCCATCACGGCGCGCCTGAATGTCACCCTGAAGCTGGCGCCGGGGGACCGCGGCAGCAGCTCCAGCGCCGCGCCGTTGGCGTCGGCGAGCTCGCGCGCGATGTAGAGCCCGAGCCCCGTCCCGCCCGGCCGAGTGGTGAAGAATGGCTCGAAGATGTGCACGCGATACTCGACGGGAACTCCGGGCCCGTCGTCGCCGAGCTCGCAGATCACGCGGTCGCCCATGTAGCCCGCCCGCGCTGCGATCGAGATGCTCCCCTCGCGCTTCTGGCAGTGCTGCCAGGCATTGCGCACCAGGTTCCACGCGATCTGCGAAAGATGGCCCCGGTCGAACACGACCAGCAAGTCGTCGGGAACGTCGATGACGATCCCCCGCGCGGGGATGCCCTCGGCCTGCACGATCTCGTCGGTGATCGAACGGACGAACTCGCCCAGCGGTATCGCCTCGGGCTGCTGCCGATCGCGGCGGTTCAGCTGCAGGACCTCGCCGACGATGCGGTCGATGCGCTTCGCGTTGTTGCGGATCATCGAGAGCAGCCGAGCGCCCTGGGGCGCGACCGCACCGTCCTCCTCGAGCAGTTGCGCGGCCTGGTTGATCGCGGACAGCGGGTTGCGCACCTCGTGGGCGATCGATGCGGTCAATCTTCCCATCGCGGCGAGCTTCATCTGCTGCGCCTCGTTTTGCGCACGCCCGAGGTCCTCGAGGTAGACGAGGGTGCCCCCATTCAATCCCGAGCCGATTCGTACCAGCCGTACGCGCAGCAGGCGCTGCGTCGTCTCGACCTTGAACGGTGGAAGCGCCTCGGACGGGTCCTCGTTCCAGCGGCGCCAGTAGTCGTGCAGCGTCGTCGAGAACTCGGACAGCCGCATGCCGCCGCGCATGCGCCCGAATCCGCCCAGCAGGCGCGTGACCTGCGCGTTGTGCCCGCGCACGACGCCGTTGAGGTCGACGACCAGTACGCCGTCCTGCATGTCCTGGATGATCAGGCGATTGACGTGCTCGAGGTTGGCGACGTCGATCCCGCGCTGCGTGGCCAGATCCTCGGAGGCCTTCGTGTACCTGCCGATCACGACGGCGATGCCGACCATCGCGAAATATCCGATCGAGATCAGCGCCGTCTGGAAGAGCTGTGGTCCGCCGATGGTTCCGTTGAGTACGCGCCACGCCTCCAGCCCGAGCAGCACGATCGCGGCCAGCGCCGCGTGGAAGAATGCGGTCCGCGTCCGCAGCAGCCAGCCGCTTGCCGCGAGCTGCGGGAACAGCAGGATCGGCAGTGGTGCGCCCGAGCTGCCGCCCGCGATCATCGCCAGACCCAGGAAGAAGATGTCTCCTCCGAGCAGTGCCAGCAGGGTCTGCGCGAGCGGTAGCGGCAGGCGCTCCTGCTGGATCCAGCCGAACGCCGCCAGGCCGAACACGAAGTAAAGCGACGTCGCGATGACGAACGAGTTGGGCGTGGTGACGTTGAGCACGCGCAGGTCCAGCAGCAGCGCGAGCCCAAGCAGCAGCGCGCCGCATACGGCGCGAAACAGCCCGATGATCCAGAGGATGCGGCGCGTCGACCCCGTGATCGACGGCGGCAGCGGCGGCGGATCGAGGGCGGGCAGGGTCGACGTCCGGGCCATGGCGGGGCTCAGGATGCGGCTGCGCGGCGCCTGCGCGCGCATTGCGCGTCGCCGCAGACCGGCCCGCGCGCGCTCTGCACCGAATCCGTGGTCGGCAGGAACACGCCGCAGTCGGCGCAGCGGATCGTCGCCGCCGGCTTGGTGCCGTCGCGGGGCGCGCTCGGGCGGCGGTCAGTCCCGTGCTTGGCGACATTGACCAATCGCAGCGCGAACATCGCCGCAACGACGACGACCAGCCAGAAGATGAGCTTGCCCATCGGTCAGCGTGGACAGTTCAAGGCAGAACTTTTCCTGGGTTGAGCAGGCCCCGCGGATCGAGTGCCGCCTTGACGCGACGCATCAGCTCGATGTCGAGGGCAGGCTTGTAATGCGCGAGCTCCTCGCGCTTCAGCTGGCCGATCCCGTGCTCGGCACTGATGCTGCCTCCCGCAGTGGCGACCCGGTCGTGGACGATGCGGTTCACCCGGGAAGCATTGTCCATGAATGCCGCGCCAGATGCCCCGACGGGCGCGGCGACGTTGTAATGGAGGTTGCCATCGCCCAGGTGCCCGAAGACGACCAGGCGCGACCCGGGGAACGCGTCCGCCAGTGCCGGTGCGGTCAATTCGATGAACGCGGGGATCGCCGATATCGGAAGCGCGATGTCGTGCTTGATGTTCGGGCCCTCGCGCCGCTGCGCTTCGCTGATGTTCTCCCGCAATGCCCATAGCCGCGCCGCCTGGTCCTGTGACTGGGCGAGCGTCGCGTCGTCGATGTCGCGGTCCTCGGCCGCGGCCGCCAGCGTCGCTTCGACCGTGGCCGCGAGCGGCGTGGCGGCCGCGCCGTCATCGGCCTGCAGCAGCGCGTACCACGGATGTCCCGGGAGCGGGTCGGGAAGCTCGGGGTGGTGGGCGCGCGACAGGGCGAGTGCGACTGCGCTCATCAACTCGAAGCCGACGAGGCGATCGCCCAGCGACTGCTTCATCCGATGCAGCAGTCGCAGCGCCTGCGCGACATCTTGCATCGCCGCCATCGCGGTCACGCGCGTCCGCGGCGCCGGGAAGAGCTTCAGCACGGCCGCGGTGACGATCCCCAGCGTCCCTTCGCTGCCGATGAACAGCTGCTTCAGGTCGTAGCCCGTGTTGTCCTTGCGCAGGCCGCGCAGGCCGTTCCAGACCCGGCCGTCGGCGAGCACGGCCTCGATCCCGAGCACCAGTTCGCGCATGGTGCCGTAGCGCAGGACTGCGGTGCCGCCTGCGTTGGTGGAGATGTTGCCGCCGATCGTGCAGCTGCCCTCCGAGGCGAGAGACAGGGGAAACATCAGGCCCGCGCCGGTCGCCGCGTGCTGGACGTCGGCCAGCGTCATGCCGGCGTCGACCGTAATCGTCGCGTTGTCGCGGTCGAGCGCGCGGACCCTGCGCATGCGGGCGAGCGAGACGACGACCGCGGTCCCCGACGCGTCGGGCGTCGCAGCGCCGCACAGCCCGGTGTTGCCGCCCTGCGCGACCAGCGGCACGCCGGCCGCGTCGCAGATGCGCACCACCGCGGAAACCTGCGACGCATCGGCGGGACGCACGACCGCGCGTGCGGCGCCGCGGTAATGGCCGCGCTGATCAAGAAGGTAGGGCTCGATGTCTGCCGCCGCTGTCAGGACCTGCGCTTCGCCGAGGGCCTCGGCGAGGCCTGCGAGCAGGGTTGCGGCGGAGTTCGTCATGGCGCACGATATTAGCGCACAGCAAAGTGCGTGCCGCGCAGGCGCTTTCGCCCGCGTTGCGGAGGACCGATGAGCGACGAAACCACGAATCCGGCAGGCGCTACGACGCCGTTCTCGGCCGAGGAGGCGATGGCATTCATGCACCGGATGTGGAATCCGTTCGGGGTGCCGCCGCCCGCGGCCGGCGCGACGCCGGCAGGCGGGCATGCCGCGCAGGTCGCGTCAGGACAGGGTTCCGGCGGCGCCGGCGCGTCGCCCGCCGGGCAGACGGGTGCGCTGCCAGGCATGATGGCCGGGTTCATGCCGGGAATGATGCCTTTCCCCAATCCCGCGGCGATGTTCGCCGCGCTCGATCCCGTCGAAGTCGACCGGAAGATCGGGGAGCTCAGGGTCATCGAGGGCTGGCTCGCGATGACCCTCAACCTGATGCAGATGAGCATCAAGACCCTGGAGCTTCAGCGGGCGTCGCTCGAAGCGCTGCGGGCGACGCACGCGCCGGAACAGCCGAAGCGCAGGGGCGAGTCGAGGTCGCACAAGACCTGAGGGTGCTTCGCGCGGTCCTGCCCGCGGGCGTCGACGCGCGCCTTCCGGCGACGGTGCGACTGCTCAGGTCGAACCGAGCCAGGCGCGGCGCAGCGCGGCCGTTTCCGTCGACACCTCGGCACGCAAGGTGAGGTAGCCGGTGTCGGCGGGCGGGGCATCGAGCTCGACTTCGACGGCGAAGAGCTCGTCGCGGCGAAACGCGTGCACCCCGACTCGATCGCCAGGGGCGCGCGCGGCAAGCAGCGCCTCCAGGGCCGCCGCCGAAGCTTTCAGGCCATCGAGAGCCACCAGCGTGTCCTGCGGCGCAAGTCCGGCGCGTTCGGCGGGGCCGCCGCTGGAGACGTGCCGCAGGCGCATGTCGGAATCCAGCTTCGCACCCAGCCAGCACGCGGGGAACGGTCCTTGCGCCGGTTTCCCGCCGCGGTCCTTCGTTCCTTCGGCCGCCCGCAGGTGCAATTCGATGCCGAAGGCGGCGAGCAACGTGGCGAGCGGCGGATCCTCGGTGCCGTCGACGCATCGCTGGAAGAATTCATGCAGGCTCGCTCCCGAAAGCTCTTCGGCGATCGTCTGAATGCCATCTTCCGGAACGCCGACGCCGGTCCGGCCGTGGCGCTCCCACAGCGTGCGCATCACGTCGTCGAGCGACGCATGGCCGCAACGACGCAGCGTCAGGTCGAGTGCCAGCGCGATCAGCGAGCCCTTGGCGTAATAGCTGACGATGGCGTTGGGCGAGTTTTCGTCCTGGCGATAGAACTTGATCCATGCGTCGAAGCTGGAATCGCCGACGCTCTGCACGCGACGGCCCGGCGTGCGCAGCACGGTGCTGATGGTGCGGCCGAGCAGCTCGAGATAGCGGGGCGCGTCGATGATGCCGCTCTTCAGCAGTGCGAGGTCGTCGTAGTAGGACGTGATCCCTTCGAACGCCCACAGCTGCCTCGTGTAGTTCTCGCGCGTGAGATCGTACGGCGTGAATGCGGCGGGCTTGATCCGCTTGACGTTCCAGGCGTGGAAGTATTCGTGGCTCGCAAGGCCCAGGAACGTCAGGTAATCGTCGCCGACCTCGGTGTGCCCGCGGCGGGGCAGCTCGTTGCGCGAGCACAGCAGGCTCGCGCTCGTTCGGTGCTCGAGGCCCCCGCGGCCGCTTCCCAGAACAGTGACCAGGAACAGGTAGCGGTCGAAAGGCGAACGGCTTTCGGGCCCGCCGCCGAACAGGTCGTTGTGCCATTGGCAGATGCGGCCGAGGTCGCGCGTCATCCGCTCCAGGTCGGCATCGTGACGACCGGTGAGCGCCACCTGGTGCGGGGCCGCGCCGGCTGCAAAGCTCGCGAGCGTGAAATCGCCGAGCTCGACCGGGTGATCGATCAGCTCGTCGTAATCGGCCGCGCGATAGCGGCCGAAACCCTGCGGCGACACCGCGTCGGAGGGCAGGGTCGTCGCGACTCGCCAATGCGCGAATTCCGGGCCTTCGGGCGCAAGAATGTCGACCGTGCAGGGTGCAGCCTCGAAGCCTTCGGGACACAGGAATACGCAGGCGCCGTTGAAATAGCCGCGCGTCGTGTCGAGGTAGGCGGCGCGCACCGAAACGTCGAACGCATGGACCCTGGCGATGACGGTGAGCGGCGCTTGCGCGGGATCGGTGCGCCAGAGATCCTTCGCCTGCTTGACGATCGCGACCGGGCGCCCGGCGGCCTCGGCACGTACCTCGACGAACTGGCGCGAGAACTCCCGGATCAGGTAGCTGCCGGGGATCCACGCCGGGAGCCGGAAGCGCTGCCCCGCGGGGTCGGGCGCAGCGACCGTGCAGCACACCTCGAATACATGCGCGTGCGGGTCGAGCGGTCGGATTCTATGGTGGACGGCGAGCATCGGCGATGGCGCCCCCGGCACGAATCGAACGTGCGACCCCGCCCTTAGGAGGGGCGTGCTCTATCCACTGAGCTACGGGGGCGATGGACCGGGATTCTATCCTCATGCCCGATGCCGCGGTCGACGCCGGCGACCGGCGCGGGTAGCATCCGCCCCGGATGAGCCGCATCGCGCGCATGGTTTCTCCGCTGCCGGCACCCGCATCCGTGCCGCGATGGCCAGCGCATATCCCCGGGTCGCGGCTGCGGCACGGCGGCCTGCGGAGGGTCCGGTGATCCCGTGGCTCGACGCGGCAACGCCGTTTCCGCCGATCGACGCCGCGCTGACCGATCCCGACGGTCTGCTCGCGGCGGGCGGCGACCTCTCGCCTGCGAGGCTCGTCGATGCGTATCGTCACGGGATATTTCCCTGGTACGGCGCCGGCCAGCCGATCCTCTGGTGGAGTCCGGACCCGAGGATGGTGCTGCGAGTCGGTGAACTCCGCGTCGCGCATTCGCTCGCGAAGAGGATCCGGCGGCGCGAATTCGACCTGCGCATCGACACCGCATTCGACGCCGTGATCGACGCCTGCGCGAATGCTCGCCGCGGACAGGGCGGCGGAACGTGGATCACTGCTGCGATGATCGATGCCTATCGCCGCCTGCACCGGCTCGGCTACGCCCATTCGGTCGAGGCATGGCGTGGCGACGAGCTCGCGGGCGGGCTCTACGGTGTGGCCCTCGGAAAGGTATTTTTCGGCGAGTCAATGTTCGCGCACGCGACGGACGCCTCGAAGGTCGCCCTGGCGGGCCTCGTCGCGCGGCTGCGGCAGCTTGACGTTCCGCTGATCGATTGCCAGCAGGAGACCGGGCATCTCGCGTCGCTGGGCGCGCGACCGATTCCCCGGGAGCGCTTTGCGCGCCACCTTCGCGAATTGATACACTCCACCGCGGCTCCGGTTGGCTGGCGAGCCGGGCCCCTCGCGGACATCGGGTGAGCAAGCTCAACGACCTCCCACTGGCGACGCTGCAGTTCTACGCGACGGCGCCCTATCCCTGCAGCTACCTGCCCGACCGTGCCGCGCGCTCCCAGGTCGCGACGCCCAGCCATTTGATCGACGCGCGGGTCTACAGCGAGCTGGTCCGCTTCGGATTCAGGCGCAGCGGCGCGTTCACCTACCGGCCCTATTGCGACCACTGCCGCGCATGCGTCCCGGTGCGAGTGCCCGTCAAGGAGTTCCAGCCGACCCGCAGCCAGCGTCGTGCGTGGCGAGATAGCGTCAGGATGGCGGTAGTTAGGCGCGAATTAGCATACGATCCGGTTCATTACGAGCTTTATCTCAAATACCAACGCGTCCGCCATCCGGGAGGTGGGATGGATCAGGACAGCCGCGAGCAGTACCAGCATTTCCTGCTTCACAGCAACGTCGCGACCGAACTCTACGAGTTCCGCGATGGTCGGGGTCTACGGATCGTGAGCCTGGTCGACAGGCTGGATGACGGACTTTCGTCGGTCTACACGTTCTTCGACCCCGAGCCCGCAACCGCGAGCTACGGCACCCTCAGCATACTCTGGCAGATCACCCGCTGCCGCCAATTGGGCCTGCCCTACCTATATCTTGGGTATTGGATTGAGCAGAGCCACAAGATGGCCTACAAGGCGAGCTTCCGGCCGATCGAGGGGTTTGCGGGCGGGCGCTGGGGCCGCATCGGCTAACCGCCCGAACCCGGTCGCCCGCTCGCGGCTAGCATCCAGGCCCAGGTCTGGGACCGGGGCGAAATCTGTAAACACAATGTAGACGACAATCCGATCGACGTACCCGAACTGTCGCGCGAATCGGTGCGTGCGAAAGCAATCGCAGTCCGTTGCCCAAGCGCCGACACCCTATGCCTTTTCGCAACGCGCATCGGTTTCATGACCCGAATTGACGAGCGGCCTTGCGTGCTACATGCAATTTTGATGTAGATTACACACGTGCCGCCAAGCGGCAGTTTTTGCCCTAGGTCGTCCAGCTTCGATTGGGTTGTCTTTTTGGGGGATTTCATGAACGCCGTCGCCGAGCTGCCTGCATTCGCCAACACCAATTCGCTCCGCCAGATCGAGGTCGAATATGACCGCGCGACGCTCACGCTTTATTGGTGGATGAAGCCTTCGCCACGTCCGTGCTTCAACGCCGCCTTCCTCGAGGAAGTCGCCGCGTTCGAAAGCAGGCTGCAGCGGCACCAGGGATGGATCATCCACAACGGCGAGCAATGCAGGGTCGAGAACGCAGTGTTCGGCAGCCGCATCCCCGGCGTCTTCAATCTGGGCGGAGATCTGTCGATGTTCATCCAGGCGATCCTTCGCAAGGATCGCGAGTCGCTCGCCTACTACGGGAACCTGTGCGTCGACAACATGCATCGACGCCTGACCGGGTTCGGAGCCGATGTAGCGACGTTTTCGCTGGTGCAGGGCAAGGCGTTCGGCGGCGGCTTCGAGTGCGCGCTGTCCAGCGACGTGTTCGTGGCCGAGCGTTCCGCGACGATGTCGTTCCCGGAGGTGCTCTTCAACATGTTCCCGGGCATGGGTGCGCTTTCGCTGCTGGGCAGGAAGGTCGGGTTGCGGAAGGCCGAAGACATCGTCATGAGCGGCCAGGTCTTCACCGCCAAGGAGATGTACGACCTGGGCGTGGTCGATCACCTCGCTGAAGATGGTGCCGGACTCGAGGCCGTGCGCGGACTCATCAAATCGCGCCAGCGCAAGCGCAACACGTATCGTGCGATGTCCCTTGCAAAGAGGGAGTTCCAGCCGGTAACGCATGCCGAAATGACGGCGATCGTCGACGTCTGGGTCGACGCGGCGATGCGGCTGGAGAACCGCGACCTGCGCATGATGGCGCGCCTGGTGCGCGCGCAGGAGAAGCTGCTGACGTCGAGCGTCGAAGACGAGTTCGTCGACGAGCTCTATCCCTCGTCGCCGCAGGTCATCAACGGGTAGCGAAGCGGTCCCGCGTCAAAGCGACGCGGGGTGTCCGGCCCGGATGTAGTTGTTGAGGCAGGCCGAAGTTGCCTCGTAGCAGGCCGATATTGCGTCCAGCTTGTTGGCGAGTTCCTGGCTCGACCTCGATTCCGGCGCGGTTTCGAGGTCCACCGCGAGCGTCGCAAGCTTCCTCGCCCCGACGCCGACGGCTGCGCCCTTCAGCGTGTGCATCAGGTCGGGGATCTCGCCGATTGTCGCCGTCGCTACCGCGTGGCGGGTCTTCGCGATCAGGCCGTCGACGTCGCCTTCGAATCCACGGATGAGCTCGGTGAGAAACGACGGATCCCGCCCGATGTCCTCGAGCTGGGCGATGCGGTCGGGATCGATCAGGGCAGCGTCGCTCGCGGCAATCGTGCCCCTCGGTCGCCGCGATGCGTTCGACGGCAGGTCCGGCCTCGACGAAAGGCCCGAAGTCCGGGGCTTCGACGGCAGCGTCCCCTCGCGCAGCGGCGTCGGCAGATTGGCGGCGGCTCCCTTCTTTGCGCGTTCACTGCGCTTGCCCAGCCGGTCGATCTCGGCGACGAGGGTCGCTGCGTCGAAAGGCTTGCCCATGAACTCGTCCGCACCGGCTTTCCGCGCGCGGTCGCGCGCCTCGGTGGTCACCGAAGCCGAAAGAATCAGCGCGGGCATTCTGGTGTTCGCGGGCTCCATCGTCCGTATCGCCTGGATCACCTCGACGCCGGACCGCTCGGGCATGTTGAAATCCAGAATCGCGAGGTCGGGCTGCTCGAGTTCGTAGAGATCCAGCGCCTCCTCGCCATCGGAGGCGAGGATGACGTGGTGGCCGGCGCTCTCGAGAAGCTGGCAGATGATCTTCTGGTTGGTCGGATTGTCCTCGGCGACGAGCACCTTGAGCGCAAGTCGCTGCCGCTTCAGCACGAACGACAGGTCGCCGGCGCTCGACGTGGCTTGCTCGTCGCCGACCGTGACCGAGTGAATGGCGTTCGCCAGCAACCTGGCTGATGGATATTCGAGCGCGAACGCGCCTGGAATGCTGTTGACCCGGGCCCTGTCCACGACCGAGAGCTCGCCGTTGGCGATGTAGACGAGGGCCACGTTCTTGTCGTGAAGGCGCTGCGCAGCGACGGCGAAGGCCGAGCATGCCTGGTCGATTTCGCAGGCGGCGACGATCGCCCGGATCTTGATGCCGGCGCCGACCAGGGCATCCACCCGCGCACCCAATGGCATCATCGGCGTGACGATCTCGTAACGCTCGCCGATCGCCCGCAGCGTCGACGTGACCTGGGCGAGCGCGCCGCTCGCCAGCACCAGGGTGATTTCGTCGCTGGCCGCCTGGGCCGTGACTTCCTCGGCGATCGCCGGGGCGGATATCACCGTTGCGTCCGATCGCACGTCCTTGAGGAACGGCAGCTCCAGCCAGAACGTGCTTCCCTGGCCGAGCGTGCTCTCGACGCCGATGGTTCCTCCCATCAGCTCGACCAGCTGCTTGGCGATCGTCGTGCCGAGCCCGGTCCCGCCGTATTTGCGCGTGGTGGACTGGTCCGCCTGAACGAAGCGCTCGAAGATTCGGGAGATCGCTTCCGGCGCGATGCCGATCCCGGTGTCCTTCACTTCGAATCGTGCCGTCACCGCCGCCGGCGTCTCCAGCTTCTGGCTTACCGCCAGCGAGACTTCGCCGCGCTCGGTGAACTTGATCGCGTTGCCGAGCAGATTGAGCAGGACCTGCCGCAGATGGTGCGAGTCGCCCTTCAGCCGGAACTCGAGCGCCGGGTCGACGACCGCGTGCAGCGAGATGCCCTTCGATCGTGCGTGCGGGCGAAGGAGCTGCACCAGCCCGTTGATCGACGCATGCAGATCGAACGGCGCCACCTCGAGGGTCAGCCGCCCGGCTTCGATCTTGCTGATGTCCAGCACGTCATCGACCAGCGATCTCAGTACCGAGATCGAATGGCGCAGCAGCGCCACGAGCTCGCCTTGCTGGGTCGACAGCGGCGTCACCTTGAGCAGGTCGACGAGCCCGACGATCCCGTTCAATGGCGTGCGCATTTCGTGACTCATGTTCGCGAGGAAGGAAGTCTTGGCCAGATTGGCCTCTTCCGCCTTCGAGAGCGCCTCCTGGATTCGCTCGAGGAGCGTGGCGACGTAGAGCGGGAGGACGAAGAGCGCGATCAGCAGCCCGATCCCTGCCGTGCGGTGCACTTGCCAGAAAGGCGCGAAGCTGATGACGCCGACGTATCCGGCAATACAGAGGATCTGGCTGGCGAACAGGTACCGCCGTCCGTACCGAAAGCCGTTGCCGAAGGTGACGAAAAGGTAAACGCCGAGCATCGAATACCCGTACTCGCCGGCCACGGCCATGTACCACGTGGCACCTGCATTGTCGGCGAGCATGCCCAGGAGCCGCCGCGGCACGTTGGACGCGGGCCAGACGCAGATTGCGGCGAAGATCCCGATGGCGACCGTGAAGAAGCCGCTCAGGATGCAGACGATCGCCAGGTCATTGCTGGACCAGCGGCTGGGGGCGCCGTGGAACAGCGCCATGTACGCCAGGATGGCGCCGACGATGACGATGCGCAGGCCGGCCTGCTCATGCTCGCTGTCGGAGCGGGCATGCAGGCGTGCCTTGAGCTTGCGCAGGAATTTCATCGGAGGTCGGAAAGGCGTGGTTTTTTGGAACGTAGCAGCAAGGTTCGTACCAAATGATGCTCCCGGCGCCCCATCTTTGCACGTCCTTGGAATACAATGCTTCCGGTGAACTCGGCGTCGCCGAGCGGCGCGGGGTCCGCCGAGATCGGCATCCAGGATCGCCTTAGAAACAGCGACTTACGAATCATCGGCCCTCGTCATTTGCCCATCGCCGCAATTTACTGCGCCGCAACCATTCGACGCCTCGCGGGACCGGCTGCGCTGCGGAACCCTGGCACTTTTGCCGCGGGCGGCCCGCGTAGTTTCGAAATTGGACCAGAAATGACGCTTCGTCGCTGTGGTCCGCGCGGGCTGCGAGGGGCCGCAGGATACGTTTTCCAATCGAGCATGGCATAGATGCACAGTCGAATTGCCGGCACCGGCAGCTACCTCCCCAGCCGCATCCTGACGAACAGCGAGCTTGCCCGGTCGGTCGACACGAGCGACGAATGGATCCGGGCGATGACCGGAATCGCACAGCGGCACATCGCGGGCGACGGCGAATCGACGGCGGACATGGCGGCGCTCGCCGCGAAGGAGGCGCTCGCCGCGGCCGCGATGCGCGCGTCACAGATCGACCTGATCATCGTCGCAACGATCACGCCCGACCTCGTCTTCCCCACGACCGCGGCGACGGTCCAGGCGCAGATTGGCGCACGCACCGTCGGCTGCTTCGATCTGTCCGCGGCGTGTTCCGGTTTCGTGTTCGCACTCGCAATGGCCGATGGGATGATCGCGTCCGGAAAGTGCAGGTCGGCGCTGGTGGTCGGCGCGGAACGCATGTCGAGACTTCTCGACTGGCGCGAGCGCAGCACCTGCGTCCTCTTCGGGGAGGGCGCCGGCGCCGCAGTGCTGGTCGCGAGCGAGCGTCCGGGCGTGAGGACCACGAGCCTGCACGCCGATGGATCGGCACCCGACGTGCTGCGAGCGCCGTCCAAACGCAGTCCCTATCTCCACATGGAGGGAGGGGCGGTCTTCAAGTTCGCCGTTCGTTCACTGGTCGAAGGCGGGCAGGAGGCGCTGCAGGCCAACGGCATGACGCCCGCGGACGTCGACTGGCTGATACCGCACCAAGCCAACCTCAGGATCATCGAAACGTCAGCGCGGAAGCTCCAGGTCGACGCCAGTCATGTCGTGGTGACCGTGGATCGCCATGCGAACACGTCTGCCGCGTCGATCCCGCTCGCACTCGATCAGGCGGTCCGCGACGGCAGGATCAGGCGCGGGCATAACGTTCTCCTGCTCAGCGTGGGTGGTGGATTCACCTGGGCATCATGTATGCTCGAATGGTGAGTTGCCGCCCTTCACGACACGACCGGTGCTCAGTGTCGAATCGATGAATTGACCGGTCGGTATCGAATGCCCATCCGATCGTGTCCAGGTCCCGAGCATGAAGATCCTCGTACCCGTCAAGCGCGTCATCGACTACAACGTCAAGGTCCGCGTTCGGACCGACGGCACCGGCGTCGAGACTGCGAACGTCAAGATGTCGATGAATCCGTTCGACGAGATCGCAGTGGAAGAGGCGGTCCGGCTGAAGGAGAAAGGCGTCGCCACCGAGGTCATCGCGGTGTCCTGCGGCGGCGCGGCGTGCCAGGAAACACTGCGCACCGCGCTGGCGCTCGGCGCAGATCGTGCGATCCTGGTCCAGACCGACGTCGAGCTTCAGCCGCTGGCGGTGGCGAAGCTGCTTCGCGCGCTCGTGCAGAAGGAGCTGCCGCAGCTCGTCCTTCTCGGCAAGCAGGCGATCGACGACGATGCGAACCAGACCGGCCAGATGCTCGCCGCGCTACTCGACTGGCCGCAGGCCACTTTCGCGTCGAAAGTCGACGTCGCGGGAGCCACCGCGACGGTGAAGCGTGAGGTCGACGGCGGCCTCGAGACGGTCGAAGTCGCTCTGCCCGCGGTGGTGACGACGGATCTTCGACTCAACGAGCCGCGTTACGCGACGCTCCCGAACATCATGAAGGCGAAGAAGAAACCCCTCGACACGCTGGCACCCGCTGCGCTGGGCGTCGACGTCGCCCCGAGGCTGGTGACCGTCAAGGTAACCGAGCCGGCGAGGCGCAAAGGCGGAGGCCGCGTCGCCGACGTCAAGGAGCTGGTCGCCAAGCTGCGCAACGAGGCCAAGGTCCTGTCCTAGGGCGGACCCGTTCGGATCGCTGCAGAGAGGTCCCCGATGTCCATTCTCGTCATCGCAGAGCACGACAACGCGTCGCTCAAGTCGGCCACCCTGCACGCGGTCACGGCGGCGCGAAAGCTCGGCGACGACATCCACGTCCTCGTGGCGGGCGGCGACGCCGGTGCCGCGGTCGCCGCAGCCGCCGCGGTCGCGGGCGTCGGCCGCGTGTTCCGCGTCGACGCGGACCATCTGCGGCAGCCTACCGCCGAGAACGTTGCTGCGGCGACGCTGGCAGCGGTCGCGCGCGGCGGCTACACGCATGTGGTGGCGGCCGCAACAAGCTTCGGCAAGAACGTGGCGCCGCGCATCGCCGCCAAGCTGGACGTCGCGCAGATCTCGGACATCACCGGCATCGAAGCGCCGGACACCTTCGTGCGCCCGATCTACGCCGGCAATGCGTTTGCCACGGTGCGCTCAATGGATCCGATCAAGGTGATCACGGTGCGCACGACGGCATTCGACGCCGCGCCAGCGACCGGAGGAAGCGCGGCGATCGAGGAGACTCCCGCGGGGCCCGAGATCCAGACCTCGAAGGTGACAGGACAGGAATTCTCGAAGTCCGAGCGGCCGGAGCTCACCGGCGCGCGCATCGTCGTATCGGGCGGGCGCGACATGGGCAGCGGCGAGAACTTCCGCCTGCTGGAGGCGCTCGCCGACAAGTTGAACGCGGCGATCGGCGCCTCGCGCGCCGCGGTCGATGCCGGCTACGTTCCCAACGATTACCAGGTGGGGCAGACCGGCAAGATCGTTGCGCCCGACCTCTACGTGGCCGTCGGCATTTCGGGGGCGATCCAGCACCTCGCCGGAATGAAGGACAGCAAGGTCATCGTCGCGATCAACAAGGATGCCGAGGCGCCGATCTTCCAGATTGCCGACTACGGCCTGGTGGGCGATCTCTTCGAGATCATTCCGGCGCTGACCCGCGAGCTGTCGGCCTAGGACCGTGTGTCCGCGGCGTGGGAACGCCGCCCGCAGGCATCGCGCGGCGCGATGCGTTACGCTATTGCCGTCGCCACTCGCCGCGGATCGCCATGAGCACCTACCACGCGCCCCTCGCCGACATGCAGTTCGTGCTGAACGACCTGGCGGGACTGTCGCAGGTTGCGACGCTGCCGGGATTCGAGGATGCGACGCCGGACACGGTCACCGCGATCCTGCAGGAGGCGGGCAGGTTCGCGACCGAGGTGCTCGATCCGCTCAATGCCAGCGGCGACCGGGAAGGCGCGGTGCTCCTTCCCGACGGTACGGTGAAGACGCCTGCGGGCTTCAAGGACGCCTATGCGCAGTACGCCGAGAATGGCTGGAACGGCCTCACCAAGGGCGCCGAGTTCGGCGGGCAGGGCCTGCCGCAACTCGTCGCCACCGCGGTCGAGGAGATGTGGCACGCATCGAACATGGCATTCGACCTTTGCCCGCTGCTCACGCAGGGGGCGATCGACGCCATCGAACTCTGCGGCACTGCCGAGCAGAAGGCCAGCTACCTGCCGGCGATGGTTTCGGGCAAGTGGACGGGCACGATGAACCTGACCGAGCCGCAGGCAGGCTCCGACCTGGCCGCGGTCCGCACCCGGGCGCTTCCGCAGGCCGACGGGAGCTACCGGATCCATGGGCAGAAGATCTTCATCACCTTCGGCGAGCACGATTACACCGAGAACATCATCCACCTCGTGCTGGCGCGCACGCCCGACGCCCCCGAAGGAGTCAAGGGCATCTCGCTGTTCATCGTTCCGAAGGTGCTGCTGAATGCCGATGGTTCGCTCGGGGATCGCAACGACGTGCGCTGCGTCTCGCTCGAGCACAAGCTCGGCATCCATGCGAGCCCGACCGCGGTGCTCGCCTACGGCGACCGTGGCGGCGCGGTGGGCTATCTGGTGGGCGAGGAGAATCGCGGCCTCGAGTACATGTTCATCATGATGAACCTGGCGCGATTCTCGGTGGGCATGGAAGGCGTGGGGCTCTCCGAGCGTGCGTATCAGCGCGCGGTGGCCTACGCCCGCGAGCGCGTCCAGGGCAGGCCGGTCGGCGCGGAGCGCGTCGCGAAAGAGGCGGCGATCATCGAGCATCCGGACATCCGCCGCATGCTGATGACCATGCGCGCGTACACCGAGGCCATGCGTGCGATCGGGTACGTGACCGCCGCAGCCCTGGACAACGCCCGGCACGCGCCAAGCGCGGAGCTGCGCAAGGAGCACCAGGCGTTCGCCGATTTCATGATTCCGATCGTCAAGGGTTGGTGCACGGAGACCGCGCAGGAGGTCACCTATCTCGGCGTCCAGGTGCATGGCGGCATGGGCTTCATCGAGGAGACGGGCGCGGCGCAGCATTACCGCGACGCGCGGATCATCACGATCTACGAAGGGACGACCGGCATCCAGGCCAACGACCTGATTGGTCGCAAGACCGCCCGTGACGCCGGCGCGGTAGCGCGGTCCGTGGCGAAGCAGATCGCGCACGTCGCTGCCGATTGCGCGTCCGCCGCAGACCCCTCGCTGCAGGCGATCGGCCTGCGCCTGGGCGCGGCCTGCCGCGCGCTGGAGGGCGCCATCGACTGGATGGCGACGAGCTACGGCACCGAAACCCGCGTCGCCCATGCGGGCGCGGTGCCGTATCTAGAGCTGTGGGGCCTGACTGCGGGCGCGTGGCAGCTGGCGCGCGCGGCACTCATCGCCACGAGCCGCCTGCGCGACGGCAGCGGCGACGCCGCGTTCTGGACCGCCAAGCTCGCGACCGCACGCTATTACGCCGAGGCGGTGCTGCCGCAGGCCGCGGCGCGCGCGCGCGCGATGGCCGACGGCAGCGCCAGTGCGCTGGCGCTCGCGACCGAGCAGTTCTGAGCGTCCCCGTCGCGCATGCCGACCCCGGTCCGTTCATCGTTCTATTGCGAGCTGGAACGGCAGCTCGATCTGGCTCGCGCCAGCGGCCTGTACAAGACCGAGCGTGTCCTGCTGTCGCGACAGGGGCCCGAAGTGATGGGCGACGATGGCGTCCTGCGGATCAATCTCTGCTCGAACAACTACCTAGGACTCTCCGGCGACGATGAACTGGTCGAGGCCGGGATCGAGACGCTGAAGCCCTTCGGCTACGGCATGTCGTCGGTGCGATTCATCTGCGGGACCCAGAGCATCCACAAGACCCTGGAGAAGCGGCTCGCAGAGTTCGTGGGAACCGAAGATGCCATCCTCTATGCCGCCGCATTCGATGCCAACGGGGGGCTCTTCGAGTGCCTGCTGGGCGACCGCGACGCGGTCGTCTCCGACGAGTTGAACCATGCGTCGATCATCGACGGCATCCGGCTGTGTCGCGCGCAGCGGTTCCGGTACGCCCACGACGACATGGCGGATCTCGAGGCGAAGCTGCGGGACGCCGCCTCGTGCCGGTACCGGATCATCGCCACGGATGGCGTGTTCTCGATGGACGGGACGATTGCGCGTCTGGACGCGATCTGCGATCTCGCCGATCGTCACGACGCGCTGGTGATGGTCGACGACAGCCACGCGACCGGATTCATGGGCAGGACCGGGCGTGGAACGCACGAGCATCATGGAGTGATGGAGCGCATCGACATCGTCACCGGCACGCTGGGCAAGGCGCTCGGCGGCGCAATGGGGGGCTTCACGGCGGGACGCAAGGCGCTGGTCGACATGCTTCGGCAGCGGTCGCGGCCCTACCTTTTCTCCAACAGCCTGGCGCCGGTGATCGTCGGGACATCGTTGCATGTCCTCGATCGCCTGACCGGATCGACCGCGCTGCGGGACCGCCTGTTCGACAACGCGGCCCACGTGCGCGGTGCGCTGGCGAAGATGGGATACACGCTCAAGCCCGGCACGCACCCGATCATTCCGGTGATGGTGTTCGATGCACCGCTCGCGCAGCAGCTCGCGGATAGCCTCTATCGGTCCGGCGTGCTCGTAACGGGCTT
>DASYXO010000035.1:0-9091 GCA_035934825.1 Casimicrobiaceae bacterium | reverse complement strand
TGATGCGCGATTTCTACGCGCAGCGGATCAACCTGCTCGTGTGCTCGACGATCATCGAGACCGGCATCGACGTGCCGACCGCCAACACGATCATCATCGACCGCGCCGACCGCTTCGGCCTCGCACAGCTGCACCAGCTCCGAGGTCGCGTCGGGCGCTCCCACCACCAGGCCTACGCCTACCTGCTGACACCTCCGCAGGAGGCGCTCTCCGCGCATGCGAAGAAGCGCCTCGAGGCGATCCAGATGCTGGAGGACCTGGGCTCGGGGTTCTTCCTGGCGATGCACGACCTCGAGATCCGCGGTGCGGGCGAGGTGCTGGGCGACGAGCAATCGGGCGAGATGCAGCAGATCGGCTTCCAACTCTACGCCGACATGCTGAAGGCCGCGGTCGCCGCCCTCCGATCGGGTCGCGAGCCCGACCTCTCGCAACCGCTGGGCGTTACCACCGAGATCAACCTGCACGTCGCGGCGCGGCTGCCGCAGGAGTATTGCAGCGACGTCCACGAGCGCCTCGTCCTTTACAAGCGCCTCGCGAGCTGCGAATCGGTCGTCGAGCTCGACCTGCTGCGCGAGGAGCTCGTCGATCGTTTCGGTCCCACGCCCGAGCCCGCGCAGGCGCTCGTCGCCTGCCACCGGCTGCGACTGGCTGCGCGCCCGCTCGGAGTGGTCAAGGTCGACGCCGGGCCGGAGCGGACGACGCTGCAGTTCGTGAAGGCGCCGCCGTTCGATCCCGGCAAGCTGATCCTGCTGGTGCAGAAGGACGGGCGCATCCGCTTCGCCGGGCCCGACCGGATCAGGATCGAGCGCGCGGCACCCGCGTTATCCGATCGCGTCGCGCTGGTCCGCGACTTCCTCGCGCGGCTCGATTGAAGGTGCCGACGCCGTTCGCCGGACGCGGGTCCAGCGACTTCCCGATTCCATGAGCGTCTATCTGCCTCCGCAGGTTCACGTGTTCGTCCGCGACTGGCTGTCAGCGAACAACGTGCTGCTCAAGGGCCGCGACGGCTGCGTCGTCGTCGACTCGGGGTACGTCAAACATGCCCCGCTCACGCTGGCGCTCGTCGCATCGCGGATGGGCCTGGACGGCAAGTCGCTGTCGAAGCTCGTCAATACCCACTGCCATTCCGACCACATGGGCGGCAATGCGGCACTGAAGCGCGCGTATGCGTGCCCGATCGCGGTCCCGGCCGGCGAGGTGCCTGCCATCGCCGCATGGGACGAGCGGGCGCTGCTCCTCGCCTATGCCGGCCAGCGTGCCGACCGCTTCGCCGTCGACGAGGCACTGCAGGCAGGCGCGACCCATCGATGGGGCGATCTCGAATGGCGCTCGATTGCCGCGCCGGGTCACGACATGGGCGCGCTGGTGTTCTACAACGCCGAGCACCGGATCCTGATCTCCGGCGATGCGCTGTGGGAGAACGGCTACGGGCTGGTGATGCCTGCCGAGTTCGACGCGGCGGCGCTGCCGGCGACGCGCGCGACGCTCGAGACGCTCGCCGAGCTCGACGTGCGCTGCGTCATCCCTGGCCACGGCGAGCCTTTCGGCGATTTCGACGCGGCGATCGGGCGCGCATTGCGCCGCACCGCCGCCTTCGAGGCCGATCCGCTGCGGATGGCGAGCCATGCCCTCAAGGTGATCCTGGTCTTCTCGCTGCTCGATCGCGAGCGCATCGCGCTTGCGAGCCTGCCCGAGAAGATCGCGCAGGTGGGCATCTTCCGCGAGTTCAACGCCCGGTATTTCCGGCTGTCGCCGGATGCCCTCGCCGAGCGACTGGTAAAAGACCTCGTGAAAGTCGGCGCCGTGCGGCTCAGCGACGACTTTCTGGTGCCGGCGTAGAGCACGCGCCGCGGCCGCGACGTTCCGCCGCCCGCAGCGGACACGCCGCGCAGGACTGGCGTGGCGGCGGTATCGACTACTCCCGGTAGGCCTCGAACGGGATCTCGAGCTTCACCTCGTCGGCGGGCGCGAGGGGCAGGTTCGCCGTCATGCCCCATTCGGAGCGCTTGATCGTCGCCGTCGCGTCGCCGCCGCACATCGGACGCTTGTTGAACGGTTGCGGTCCGCAGCCGAAGTCGGTGACCGTGAGCTTCACCGGCCGCGTGACGCCGAGCATCGTCAATGCGCCGTCGACGCCGACGACACGGTCTCCGTCGAAGATCACGTCCGACGACTGGTAGGTGATCGTCGGATACCTCTCGACGTCGAAAAACCGCGGGCCCTTGACGATGGCGTCGAGCCTCGTGTCGTGGGTCCGCACCGACGTTGCATCGATCGTGACCTCGACGCTGCCTTTCTTCGCCGCCCGGTCGAGGGTGACCGTTCCCGATGCCCTCTGGAAGCTTCCATGTTGCGTCGAGAAGCCGAGATGGCGGGTCTCGAAACCCGGCTGCGAATGGACGGTATCCAGCACGTAGCGCTCCTCGGCGGCCGCGGGACCGGCGAGGAGAATGGCCAGGGCCGCCAGCGACGCGGCAGTGACAGTGCAAACGCTCATGATCGGTTCTCCTGTGAACGGGGGCCGCCGGCCCGGGCGGCGCGCCCGGGGCTCTGCCCCATCATGCTTGCGGGTCGCAGAACCGGGCGTCGACCCGTCATGCCGCCGGCGGAAGCACCATCCGGATCCTGACGACGATGTCGTTGGCTACGGTGCCGGTATCGACCCATTCGCCTTCGCCGACCCGGTAATCGAGGCGTCGCACCGCGAACCTTCCTTCGGCGACCCGGTTGCCCCCGGAATCGCGGGTCACGACGATCCTCACCACGCAATCGCGCGTGATTCCCTTGAGCGACAGCCGTCCGGCGACGTCGTATTTGTCGCCGCCGCGGCTGGTGATCGACGTCGACGTGAAATGAGCGACGGGGAATCTCGAGGTCTGCAGCCACAGCGGACCCCGCGCCTCGGCCTCCGAATCGTCGCTCGCGAGATCGATGCTCGCGAGGTCGACATCGACGCTCGCCCGGGAGGAGGCCAGCGCCGCGGGCTTGAAGACGATGTTCGCATTCCACTTCCGGAAGTGACCGTCGAAGGCGACGCCCATTTGCGTCGTCGTGAACGCGATCTCGCTTTTCGCGACGATGACGCCTTGGGCCAGGGCGGGGCCCGCGACGACCAGCAGCGCGCACAGGCAGGCGCCCGCGGCGCCCGGGATCCGCCCTGCAGTGAGCCGGACCATCATCGTTTCAGAGCCCCTTTCTGCGCCGGCCCAGCGGCAGCATCCGCTGCAACGTGGCGTCCCGGTCGACGTAGTGGTGTTTCAGCGCCGCGGCAACATGAATGCAGACCAGCAGGAACATCACCGAGTTCAATGCCACGTGCACGAGCTTCAGCGCATCCCCCAGGACGCGGTCGCGCGGCACCAGGTTGGGCAGCGGGATTGCGCCAAGGTAGACGACCTGCACGCCGGTGGCAGAACTGTAAAGCCAGCCGGAGACCGGGACCGCGACCAGCAGCACGTAGAGCGATGCGTGAGCCACTGCGGCGCCGCGACGCTGCCAGGCGGGCATCGCAACCGGAGGCGGAGGCGGCCGGATCATCCGCCACGACAGGCGCAGGCCGGTGAGCAGCAGGACCGTGATGCCGATCGCCTTGTGCCAGACGTACCACTGCAGCTTCCGTGGCGAGATTGCAAGCGGGACCATCGACAGGCCCAGCGCCAGGTTGACGACGATCAGGATCGCCGTCAGCCAGTGCAGCGCGATCGCCGTGGCGCCGTAGCGTTGCGCGACACCCGTCACCGTTCGCGAACCGTCAGCCTCCATATCGGCCACCGTCGGTCGCCGGTCTTCGCCCGTCGATTTTCGTCCAGCCGGTGCGCCGCGGATCACCCGCCGCGCCCGAGGCCGACGACGTAGGCCTGGAAGCCGTCGAGCAGCATCTGCACTGCGATCGCGGTCAGCACCAGCCCCATCAGGCGCTCGACGGCGATCATCCCGCGCTCGCCCAGCGCGCGCTGCAGCCGGTACGCCGCCAGCAGGACGAGCGTCGTGATCGCCATGGCGATCGTCAGCGCAGCGATCCACGCCAGTCGGTGCGAGGGATCGCGCGAGACCATCAGCATCACCGTTGCGAGCGCCGAGGGACCGGCAATCGCCGGAATCGCCAGCGGCACGACGAAAGGCTCGGCGCCCGGTGGATCGCCGAATACCCCCTCCGGGTGATGGAAGACCATGCGCAGCGCGATCAGGAACAGGATGATGCCGCCGGCGATCGCCAGCGACACCTCGGAGAGCTGCATCCACTTGAGGAACGTTCGCCCACCCAGCATGAACACCAGCAGGATCACGTAGGCGGCCGCGCATTCGCGAAGCACGACGCGGATCCTGCGCTCGCTTCGGACATTCGCCAGTGCGGCGATGACGATCGGCACGTTGCCGAACGGATCGATCACCAGAAGCAGGAGGACCGCTGCGGAAAAGATCTCGGCGATGGGCATGGCGCTCATTCTCCCCTGACGACGCCTTCGCGGCGAGGGTCGGCGCCACCGATCCATCCGGAGCCATGGCGCACGATCGCCTGGACCCCCGAAGGGTCGACCATGATCCGCGTCGCGTGACCCATCGCGCGCAGGCGGGGTTCCAGTGCTACGATGGCGGTGTCCATCTCGAGCTCGGTCGGGCCGTTGCGGCTGCCGAAATTCGGCAGCGCGATCGCCGCCTGGGGGTCGAGGTGCCAGTCGACGATCCCGATCAGCGTCTTGGCGACGTCGTTGATGATCAGGCTTCCGCCGGCCGAGCCCAGCACCGCGAACAGCCGTCCGTGGCGATCGTAGACGATGGTCGGCGACATCGATGAACGCGGCCGCTTGCCCGGCTCGACGCGGTTGGCGACCGGCTTGCCATCGACGATGGGTGCGAACGAGAAATCGGTGAGCTCGTTGTTGAGCAGAAACCCGCCCGCGGTCATCAGCCGGCTGCCGAAGGCATCCTCGATGGTGGTCGTCATCGCCACCGCGTTGCCATCGCGGTCGACGACCGAGACCTGCGATGTCGACGGAAACTCCGCGGCCGCGCCCAACCCCCAGGCGATCCGTGCCGGTTGCGCGAGCGCGCGCCGCGGGTCGCCGGGAAGCGCGTGCCCGAGGCTGCGCAGCGCCGAAATGAGCCGCGACCTGCGCTGCAGATAGCGCGCATCCAGCAGCCCCTGCGGCAAAGGCACGAACGCCGGGTCGGCGATGTACGCGTCGCGATCGGCGAAGGCGAGGCGCTCGGCTTCGGTGATGAAATGCACGCTCCAGAACGATTCCGCGCCCATCGCCGCGACGTCGTAAGGCTCGAGCATCGCCAGGACCTGCAGCACGGCAATGCCCCCCGACGAGGGCGGCGGCATGCCGCAGACGCGGTAGCCGCGATAGCGACCACAGATGGGCAGGCGCGTGATCACCCGGTAGGCCGCCAGATCACGCAGCGCAAGGTCGCCGCGATGCGCCGGCGCGAGATCCGCAGTACCGACGACGTCGTCTGCGATCGGTCCCGAGTAGAACGCGCTGGCGCCGCGCGCCGCGAGGACGCCCAGCGTGCGCGCGTACGCCGGATTCGTGAGCAGCGCGCCGACCGGGCGTGGCGCTCCGTCCGCGTCCAGAAAATAGTCGCGCGCGCGCGGCTGCGACCAGTGCGTCTCGGCCGCGAGCAGCGCGTGCAGCCGTGGCGAGACTGCGAAGCCATGCCGCGCGAGGGCGATCGCCGGCGCGAACAGCCGCTTCCACGGCAGGCGGCCGTACCTGCGCTGCACCGCTTCGAGCAGCCGCATCGTGCCCGGCACACCGACCGACCGCCCTCCGATCACGGCATCGTAGAACGCCAGCGGCCGGCCGTCGGCATCGAGAAAGCGATCGGGTTGCGCCGCGGCGGGTGCCGTTTCCCGGCCGTCGTAGGCGATCAGGCGCCGCGATTTCGCGTCGTGATAGAGCAGCAAGGCGCCGCCGCCCAGTCCGGACGACTGCGGCTCGACCAGCCCCAGCACCAGTTGCACGGCGACCGCCGCATCCGCGGCATTGCCGCCTTCGCGCAGGATCTCGTAACCCGCCCCGGTCGCGAGCGGATTCGCCGTGGCGACCATGAACCGGTGGCTGCGGACCGGAGCCTTGTCGACCCAGCCCGACGGCCGCTCGGGCGACTGCGCGTGAGTCCCGTCCTGCGCCTGCGCCTGCGGATGTGCCGACGACATGCACGACAGCGTCAGCGCCAGGATCATTGCGACGCGCGTGCGCAAGCTCATCCGGAATGCGCCTTCGGTCACGAGCCGCAATCGAAAAGGAGGCAGCGGATTCGCCGCTGCCTCGGAGGGTCTCGCCCTCGCCGCGCTTAACCGCCGTGCAGCGCCAGCACCGGGACGATCATCAGCGCGACGATGTTGATGATCTTGATCAGCGGATTGACCGCAGGGCCGGCCGTGTCCTTGTACGGGTCGCCGACCGTGTCCCCGGTGACCGCCGCCTTGTGCGCGTCGGAGCCCTTGCCGCCGTAGTTGCCGTCCTCGATGTATTTCTTGGCGTTGTCCCACGCCCCACCGCCGGTGGTCATCGAGATCGCGACGAACAGGCCGGTCACGATCGTGCCCATCAGCAGGCCGCCCAGCGCCTGGGGCCCCAGCGCCAGCCCGACGATCACCGGCACCAGCACCGGCAGCAGCGAGGGCACGATCATTTCCTTGATCGCCGCCTTGGTCAGCATGTCGACGGCGACGCCGTATTCGGGCTTGGCCGTGCCTTCCATGATGCCCTTGATCTCCTTGAACTGTCGCCGCACCTCGACGACGACGGCGCCGGCCGCGCGCCCGACCGCCTCCATCGCCATCGCGCCGAACAGGTAGGGGATCATGCCGCCCAGGAACAGGCCGATGATCACCATGTGGTCGGACAGGTCGAACGTCGTCTTCAGGCTCGCAGTCACTAGCGCGTGCGTGTAGTCGGCGAAGAGCACCAGCGCCGCGAGCCCCGCGGAGCCGATCGCGTAACCCTTGGTCACCGCCTTGGTCGTATTGCCGACGGCATCCAGCGGATCGGTGATCGCGCGCACGGAATCGGGCAGATCGGCCATTTCGGCAATGCCGCCCGCGTTGTCGGTGATCGGGCCGTAGGCGTCCAGCGCGACGATGATGCCCGCCATCGACAGCATCGCGGTCGCGGCGATCGCGATGCCGTAAAGGCCCGCGCACCAGAAGGACACGAAGATTGCGACGCAAACCGCGATGACCGGCAACGCCGTCGACCTCATCGACACGCCGAGCCCCGCGATCATGTTCGTCGCGTGCCCGGTCGTCGACGCCGCGGCGATGTGCTTGACCGGCGCGTAGTCGGTGCCGGTGTAGTACTCGGTGATCACGACCATCGCGGCGGTGAGCGCCAGCCCGACCAGCGCCGCACCGAATACGCGCAGCGGCGAAAGTGCGGCATCGACGCTGCCGATGTCGCCCAGCATCCACTGCGTGATGAACCAGAAGCCGATTGCCGAGATCACGCCGGCGACGATCAGCCCTCGATAAAGCGCATTCATGATCTTGCCGCCGGGCCGCGCCTTGACGAAATAACAGCCGACGATCGAGGCCAGGATCGAGAAGCCTCCCAGCACCAGCGGATAGGTGACCGCGGTGGTCGCCATCGATGGCAGCAGCAGCGCGCCGAGCAGCATCGTCGCGACGATGGTCACGGCGTAGGTCTCGAACAGGTCGGCCGCCATGCCCGCGCAGTCGCCGACGTTGTCGCCGACGTTGTCGGCGATGACCGCGGGATTGCGCGGGTCATCCTCGGGAATGCCGGCTTCGACCTTGCCAACCAGGTCCGCGCCCACGTCGGCACCCTTGGTGAAGATGCCGCCACCCAGCCGCGCGAAGATCGAGATCAGCGATCCACCGAACGCCAGGCCGACCAGGGGCCCGATCGCCGCGTGCAGTCCCTCGGTCGCCAGGTTCGGCGCCTGCTCGGCGGAGGCGACGAGGAACCAGTAGAAGCCGGTCACGCCCAGCAGTCCGAGGCCGACCACCAGCATCCCGGTGATCGCACCACCCCGGAAGGCTACTGCCAGCGCCTGGTCGAGCCCGCTGCGCGCCGCCTCGGCAGTGCGCACGTTGGATCGCACCGAGACGTTCATCCCGATGTAGCCGGCGAGCCCGGAGAGGATCGCTCCGAGCGCGAATCCCCCCGCGGTGCGCCAGCCGAGGAACACGCCGATGATGACGAACAGGATGATCCCGACGATGCCGATCGTCGTGTACTGGCGATTCAGGTACGCCTTGGCGCCGGCCTGGATCGCGGCGGCGATTTCCTGCATGCGTGCGTTTCCCGCGGGCTTGGCGAGAATCCACTTGATGGACACCGCGCCGTATACGATCGCCGCCAGCGCGCACAGCAGCGCGAAAACGAGCGGATTTGACATGGATTGCTCTCCCCTTGGATAAGTCGTATGAAAGGCGCGCTATTCTGCCAGTGCCCTGTCCAGAAAGTCGAGCCGGTCCTGTCCCCAGAAAGGCTCGCCGGCGCAGAAATACGTGGGAACGCCGAAGACGCCACGGTCGATCGCTTCCTGGGTCAGCGCGTCGTACCGCGACCCGATTTCGGCGGCATCCGCGCGCGATCCGATCGCCGCGGCATCGAGGCCCAGCGCGCGCGCGATGTCTGCAAGGGTGCCGGCATCGGCGATGTTGCGCTGCTCGGCCCAGATCGCGCGCCCGATGCCGCCAACGAAGGCAAGCGCCTCGTCGATGCCGGCCTCGCTGGCGGCGAGGATCCACCTCGACGCCAAGTCGCCGGACACCGGAAAGTGCACCGGGTGCAGGTTGAGCGGGATGCCCAGGTATTTCGACCAGCGCGCGAGCTCGACCAGCCGGTAGGCCTGGCGCTGCGGTGCGCGCTGCTTGAGCGGCAGGCCGCCCGAAGCCGCGAATACGCGCCCGGTGTCGATCGGCTTGACGTCGATGTCGGCGCCGTGGTGCCGCGCGATCGCGACGAAGCGGTCGTGCCCCAGATAGGTCCAGGGCGAAACCGGCGCCAGGAAGTAGTCGACGAGCTTGCAGGTCATGCGGACTCCATGGAAAGACGCAAATCAGGGACCGTGGTGCCGGATCGGCGATCCCGTGGCAGCCAGGAGAGAGGAC
>DASYXO010000381.1:0-8383 GCA_035934825.1 Casimicrobiaceae bacterium | reverse complement strand
CCCGCTCTGCGGGCGGCGGACTCCATGCACGCATCGAGCAAGCAGCACCTATCGCCCGACTCATTGCGAAGTCGAATCGTCGTTGAACGACAGACGCCGGGTTTCGCGTGCCTCCGAGCTGCTTTCGACATTTCGACACGTTGCGGACGTACGTCCCCGATGCGTTTGCCAGAGTCTCCCTCTTCTTGGTGTCGATGGTGGCTCGACCAGGGCATCGCGGACATCCAAAGGCTGATCCAGCCACGCTTGGGTTGCCTTTGATGTTGTCATCATGACCACGAACCGCATCAGATCGGTCTTCATATGTGCCCCCTATGCGCGTATCGGGGAGTCCACGCTCGCAAGCGACCTGGCTTGATCCTGGTCCTCGCGTCGATGGCGCTGAAGCGGTCAAAGACCTGATCTCCGGTCGGCGTTGCTCCTACGTCGGGCAGCGGCGACATCGTCGCTGCGGAACGCTGCGGAAGCCTCCGCCGATTCGCAGGGGTCGGCGGACATATCTTGTCGGCGGTGACCGGCAATGGCAGTGTTACTTCTTCGCCCCGATCGGCAGTCGCGCGGCGACGCTCGTTCCCGCTTCGTGACGGCCGCCCGCGGTTGCGTGCTTTCTCATCGTCCACAGGAGACCCAAATGCAGAAGATCACGCCTTTTCTCTGGTATCCCAGGGACGCCGAGTCCGCAGCGGAGTTCTATGCCACCATCTTTCCCGACTCGCGGGTAAGCCGTGTCACGGCGCTTCCGAGCGAATCGCCCAGCGGGCCGCCCGAGTCAGTGAAGGTCGTCGAGTTCGTTCTCTTCGGCCAGCCCTTCCTGGCGATGAGCGCCGGGCCACTCGACCCGTTCAACCACGCCGTGTCGTTCGTCGTGACCTGTGACAATCAGGCCGAGCTCGACCGCTACTGGTTCGCGCTGCTCGACGGCGGCTCGGCAGAGCAGTGTGGCTGGCTCAAGGATCGTTACGGCCTCTCATGGCAGATCGTCCCTGCGATTCTGGGCGCGATGATGGCCGATCCGGATCGAGCCAGGGCCAAGCGGGCCTCGGACGCGATGATGAAGATGGTCAAGATCGACATCGCTTCATTGCAAGCGGCATTTGAAGGAACGGCGAGCGCGGGGCCGGCGCCGGCGCAAACCGAATGACGCGGGCAGGCGGGTATGCCTCGCTCCAGCGACGGGCCGATTGCGGCCCGACGGGCCCACGCCGTTTCCTCGCGCAAGCCTTGTCCGACTGGGCCGGCTCGACGAGGCGCCGGCAGAGGTCGAACTGTTCGTCGTCGGCAGGCCGCGCGTTGCAAATGGCGCCGTTGCACCGTTCGTGCGGCCTACTCCTCAAAGCGTCCCGCGGCGTCGCGATCGCGCTCGTATCGTCTCCCAAGCGGAAACGGCGGCAGCCAGGACTCGCGACGGACCATCCAGCTCTCGTAGGTCGGCATCAGTTGGTCAGGGACATCCAGGGATCCCAGGCTTACTTCGATCTCGTCGGCGGTGCGTGCGAAAATGGATGAGCCGCAGCGGGGACAGAAAAACCGCCCGGCGTAGTCGCGTGTTTCGCCATCGATCGTCACCGCATCCTGATGGAACACCGCGGAAGCGTGAAAAAGGGCCCCATGATGCTTGCGGCAGTCGCGACAGTGACAAATGCCGACCCGGTATGGGCGTCCCGACGCCTCGAATCGGACGTTGCCGCACAGGCAACTGCCAGTGAATCGGTCCATGCTGTGTCTCCCCAAAAATGAAGTGGCGGTAATGCTTGCGAAGAACCCCGTCGGGTGTCCATCAAGGACGCGGCAGGCGTGCAGGCCGCATGCTTTACCACGTCGAGAAGGCAATCCGTAGACTGCGCGTGCCGGATTCACATGAACGATACGTCGAGATCTATATCTCCGGCGTCCACGAGGTTGTGCCCAGTGGCCCACGACCGAGCCATTTCGCGATGCGCGAGCGTTTCGTTGATGGCGAGCGCAAGGCAGGTCTGCCAAGGAGACGCGCCCGCGCGACCTTGCAGACGGTGGTCATCGGTCGCGGTGAAGATAGCAGCAAAGCGGCCGCTTCAGGCCGACTCCGACCGCCGGGTCGACCAGGCTCGACCTGATCGAATCCGGACCCTCCGGTCGCATCCCGGCAAGGGCGCATGACGTAAGATGCGTCCGCTTGCCTGCGCGGCCTCGGAGCCGATCCCCGGCCCGGTCGCCGGTCTCATTCCACCACGCTGCAACCCACGATGCCCAAGATCGCCTTCGACCGCTTCCATCGCTACGCCGAACTCACCGACGTCCTCCATGCGCTCGCGCGCGAGCATCCGCAACTCGTCTCGATCGAGTCGATCGGGACGAGTCACGAGGGCCGCGACATCTGGGTTCTGACGCTCACCCATGCTGCGACCGGCGCAGCGCGTGACAAGCCTGCGTTCTGGGTCGACGGCAACATCCATTCGACCGAGGTCGCGGCGTCTGCGGCGGCACTCTACTTCGTCGACATGCTGGTAAGCCAGTACGGCCAGGATGCCGAGGTGACGCGGGCGCTCGACACCCGCGCGTTCTACGTCTGTCCGCGGATCAATCCGGACGGTGCGGAATGGGCGCTTGCCGACAGGCCGAAATGGGTGCGCTCGTCGACGCGCCGGTACCCGCTCGACGTGGAGGAGATCGAGGGCTTGAGCGTCGAGGACATCGACGGCGACGGCCGCATCCTGCAGATGCGCATTCCGGACCCCAACGGCCTGTGGAAACCGCATCCGCAGGAACCGCGGCTGATGGTGCGCCGCGATCCTACCGAGACCGGCGGGACCTACTACCGGATCATGCCCGAGGGCCGCTACGACGCCTACGACGGCTGGACGCTGAAGATCAAGCGGCCGCTACAGGGCCTCGACCTCAACCGCAACTTCCCGGCGAGCTGGCGCCAGGAATTCGAGCAGCAGGGCGCGGGGCCGTATCCGACTTCCGAGCCCGAGATCCGCGCGGTCGTCGACTTCATCGCGCGCCACCCCAACATCACCGGCGGCACGACGTTCCACACCTGGAGCGGCGTGCTGCTGCGGCCGTTCGAGCACCTGTCCGACGACGAGATGGACGCCGAGGACCTGTGGTTCTACCAGCGCAGCGGCCGCAAGGGAACCGAGCTGACCGGCTACCCGGCAATCTCCGTCTATCACGAGTTCCGCTACCACCCGAAGTCGGTGATCGGCGGGACCTTCGACTGGATCTACGAGCACCTGGGCATGTTCTCGTGGGTGGTCGAGATCTGGGCACCGATGCGCGAGGCGGGCATCGAGAACTACAAGTACATCGACTGGTTCCGCGACCATCCGATCGAAGACGACCTGAAGCTCTTCCGCTGGAGCGAGCATAAGCTGGGTGGCGCCGCCTACCGCGACTGGAAGGCTTTCGACCATCCGCAACTCGGCCGGGTCGAGATCGGCGGCCTGGATCGCTTCAACGCTTTCGGCAATCCGCCGCTGGCGCTGCTCGAGCGCGAAATCGCACGCTTTCCGAAGTGGCTGCTGTGGCAGGCGCTGTGCTCGCCGAAGCTCGAGCTCGTGCATGCGGGAGCGCAGGCGCTGGGTGACGGCACGTGGAAGATCACGCTGGTGATCCAGAACACCGGCTGGCTGCCGACCTACGTGTCGAAGCGCGCGCTGGCGCGCAAGACCGTGCGCGGCGTCGTCGCCGAGATCGGACTGCCGGCGGGGGCGAGCCTCGCCACCGGCAAGCTGCGCGACGACGTCGGGCAGCTGGAAGGCAAGGCCTACAAGCACACCGGCGTGTCGTTCTGGCCCGACTTCGGCCTCACCGACGACAGGATGAAGCTCGAATGGATCGTCCGCGCGAACGCCGGCCAGGCCATCGAGCTCGAGGCGCGCCACGAGCGCGCCGGGGCGGTTCGCGCGAGCGTGACCCTGGCGGGCGCCGATGCAGGATCCCCCGTTCCGGCGCCATGACGCAGGACCGCGCAGCGGCGCCGCGCGCGACGCCGGGGAAGCTCCGCATTCCCGGAGGCGTCTGGGCGCTCGGCTTCGTCAGCCTGCTGATGGACACCTCGAGCGAGCTGATCCATGCGCTGTTGCCGCTCTACATGGTCGGGCCGCTGGGCGCATCGATGGTCGTCGTCGGCATCGTCGAGGGCGTCGCCGAGGCGATCGCGATGATCATCAAGGTCTTCTCCGGCTTCTGGTCGGACAAGCTGCGCCATCGCAAGCCGATCGTCCTGCTGGGCTACGGCCTGGCTGCGGTGTCGAAGCTCGCGTTTCCGCTGGCGCCGACGCTGGAATGGGTGATCGCCGCGCGTTTCGTCGACCGCATTGGCAAAGGGATCCGCGGCGCGCCGCGCGACGCGCTGATCGCCGACCTGACGCCTCCGGGGATCCGGGGCGCCGCCTTCGGCCTGCGCCAGGCGCTCGACACCGTGGGCGCGATCGGCGGCCCGCTGCTCGCCGTCGCGGCCATCGGCTACTTCGCTGGCAGTTTCCGCGCGGCGTTCTGGATTGCGCTCATCCCGGCGGCGCTGTGCGTCGCGGTGCTGGTTCTGGGCGTCCGCGAGCACGATGGCAGGCGCCGCATCGTCGATGCGTCGAAGCGCCTGTCGTGGCACGATGTGTCGCGGCTGCAGCGGCCATTCTGGGTCGTGACCGCCATCGCTTTCGTCCTGACGCTGGCGCGCTTCTCGGAAGCGTTCCTGATTCTGCGAGGGCAAAGCGTCGGCATGGGGGAGACCGGGGCGCCGTGGGTGATGGTCGCCATGTCGGTCGTCTACGCCGCGGTGTCCTATCCGGCGGGGCACGCCGCCGATTGCGGGCGCGGCGCGTCGCTGCTGTCGACGGGACTCGTCGCATTGATCGCGAGCGATGTCGTGCTGGCACTCTCCGCCGGCGTGCCGGGCATCCTGGCGGGAGCGGCGTTATGGGGGCTGCACATGGCGCTGACCCAGGGCCTGCTCTCCGCGCTGGTCGCGGCGACGGCGCCGCCCGACCTGCGCGGCACGGCATTCGGTGTCTACAACCTGACCGGCGGGGTTGCGCTGCTGGTGGCAAGCGCGGTCGCCGGGTCTCTGTGGCAGGCATTCGGGCCCGCCGCAACGTTTCTGACCGGCGCCGGCCTCACGCTTGTCGCCTGGCTCGGCTTCGTGGCGTCCGGACGCTACGTGCCACGGCTCGACGGCAAGGGCTAGCCTCCGGGACGCGATATTGCGCGGGCCGGCGCGTGGGAGCGCGGCATCGGCGTAAGCTTTGCGTCGTGCCGGCGACTACCGGGTGTCGCAGCACACGGCCGCAGGCCGATCGTCCCAGGACCCATCGATGAACGATACTTCGCAGGCGCCGGTCGCCGCGCCGGTCCCGGCCCGGGCCGCAATGGCCGACGCGGCCGCAGCGGGCGGTGTCGCAGGCCCCGCCTCGCCCGTACCTCATCCGATCTCCGGAAGTGTGGCCCGCGAACTCTATCGGCGCCATGCGCTGCCAGTGCGCATCATGCACTGGGTGAATGTCGTCGCGCTGACGCTGATGCTGTTGAGCGGCCTGTGCATCTTCAATTCGCACCCCGCGCTGTACTGGGGTCAGTCGTCGTACAGCGGCAGGCCCGCATGGCTCGAGATCGGCGCAACGCAGGCTGCGGACGGCCGCATCAGCGGATACACGCGGGTCTTCGGCCGCAGCTTCGACACGACCGGCGTCCTCGGCGTTTCCACGGACGCAGGCCAGATGTACGTGCAGGGATTCCCCTCGTGGCTGACGCTGCCCGGCCACCAGTGGCTCGCGATGGCGCGCGCCTGGCACTTCTTCTTCGCATGGCTGTTCCTGGTCAACGGCCTCTGCTATGTCGGCTACACGATCGCGAGCCGGCACCTCGCGCGCGACCTGTGGCCCACGGGCGCCGACCTGCGCGGCATCGGCCGGTCGGTGCTCGACCACCTGCGGTTTCGCCATCCCGCCGGCGAGGCGGCCAAGCGCTACAACGTATTGCAGAAATTCGCCTACCTGGTCGTCGTCTTCGTGCTGCTGCCGCTGATCGTCCTGATGGGGCTCGGCCTGTCGCCGCGGCTCGACACGCTGTTCGGCGGCTGGGTCGGCTTGTTCGGCGGCCGCCAGTCGGTACGCTCGATCCACTTCATCGTCGCATGGGCGCTGGTTGCGTTCGTCCTGATCCACGTGTTCGAGGTGATCGTGACCGGGCTCTGGAACAACCTGCGCTCGATGATCACCGGGCGCTATCGCGTGCCGCAGGAGGCCGGGCATGACTGACATCGACCGCGGCACGCGGCGCCGCTTCCTCGGCCGCTTCGCGGCGTCGCTCGGCGCCGCGGGCCTGGCAGGATGCGATCGTCTGTCGCAGACCGACTGGTTCCCGCGCGTGCTGGACAGCGCCGAGGCGCTCAACCAGCGGGTCGCCGAGCTCGTGACCGGGCGCAAGGCGATGGCGCAGGAATTCACGCCGGCGGACATGTCGCCGAGCTTTCGCAGCAACGGCACGTCGAACCCTGACAACCCGCAATACCAAGCGCTCGCCGCCAACGGTTTCAGCGACTATCGGCTCGAGGTCGCGGGGCGGGTTGCCAAGCCGCGCAGCTTCTCGCTCGCCGACCTGCACGCGCTGCCTTCGCGCACGCAGATCACCCGCCACGACTGCGTCGAGGGCTGGAGCGCAATCGGCAAGTGGGAGGGCGCGAAGCTCTCGGCGTTGCTCGATTCCGTCGAGCCGACGGCGAAGGCGCGCTATGTCGTGTTCCACTGCGCCGACCCGATGAACGACGACGGTACGTCGCCGTACTACGAGAGCATCGACATGGACGATGCCTATCACGTCCAGACGATCCTGGCCTACAAGCTCGACGACAAGCCGCTGCCGGTGGCCAATGGCGCCCCGATTCGCCTGCGCGTCGAGCGGCAGCTCGGCTACAAGCACGCCAAGTACGTGATGCGCGTCGAGCTCGTCGAGAGCTTCGCGCACATCGGCAACGGCAATGGCGGCTACTGGGAGGACCAGGGCTACCAGTGGTACGCGGGGATCTGAGCGCGGCAGTGCGTAGGGAGAGTGAGCTGGCGCGCGAGCGCCGGTGCATCTAGGCGAAGAAGCCGTGCAGGAACCACTCCCCGTCGTCGGTGCCGTAGCGGTGGTCGCGGTAGATCCAGACGGTCTCGCCCCGTGGAGTCTCGGCGACGAAATAATCGCGGCGCAGGTCGCGCCCGTCCCACCAGCCCGACTCGATGCGCTCGGGCCCGTCGCGCAGGATCCACGGCTGCGCTTCGAGCATCGTTCCCAGCGGCCGCGCCTCGTCGAGCAGCCATAGCGGGCGCGCCGCGGCCGGGGTGTTTCCGGTCGCGCGCCCGGGCATCGCCGCAGCATGCTTCGATGTCGCTGCGTCGTGCAGCGTTGCGACCGTGCGCATCGCGTGCTCGGGGCGATGCTCGGCCCGCGACTCGAGCATGACGACCGTGTCGTCGGCGAGCCGCGCACGCAGGCGCTCGACCAGCGGCACGAGCGCCGCGCCTGCCTGGTCTTCGGGCAGCAGGCCCAGATTGCGGCCTGCCAGCGGCTCGGTCGTGTCCCCGGTGAGACCGATCGCTTCGACGGGTGCCGGCAGCGCGACGCGGGCCAGGCGCTCGCGCAGCACGGCGGCAAGATGCGCCGGAGCGCGCGCTGCGGCGGCGAGCGCGAACGCGACGACCGTCGGCGGCATGCCGCGCTCGCGCAGATGACGCTCGTGGGTGAGCGCAAGCGACATCCGCGTGACGCCGAGGCCGCGGGCGAGCAGCCAGTCGGCGAGATCATTCACCAGGCGATTGACACCGAAAGCCAGCGCTTCGACGGTGTCGACCGGTGCGACCAGCGGGAGCCTGCGCTCGAACCGTGGCGGCGGCCGGTAGGGCGGGCGCGGATCGGGGCGCTCGCCCAGCGCGTGGTCGAGCGCGTCGACCAGCGTCTCGCCGAAGCGGCGGGCGAGTGCGGCGCGCGGCAGGCGTAGCGCGTCCCCGAAAGTCGAGATGCCGGCGGCGTCCAGTGTCGCAGCCGCACCGGGATCGAGGTCGAGCAGGGTAAGGGGCAGCGGGGCGAGCGCAGCGGGCAACTGCGCGATGCCGGGCACCGGCATCGTCGATCCGGCGTGCGCGAGCAGCGACGCGGCGAGTGGCGTGGGGGCGAGCGCGATCCGCGTTGCGCAGCCACGCGCCCGCGCCGCAGCCTGCAGCCGAGCGGTCAGCCGCGCCAGTCCTCCGAACAGGCGCAGGCTGCCGCCGATCTCGGCGACGACGGCATCGGGGGGGACGAGGCTCGCATGGGGCGTGAAAGCGAGCGCGATCGTTGCGACTTCGGCGAGTGCTTCCGCTTCGGCCACCGGGTCGCGCTCGCGCAGCGTGATGGCAGGGGCCAGCGCCAGCGCCGCCGCGATCGA
>DASYXO010000366.1:0-3539 GCA_035934825.1 Casimicrobiaceae bacterium | reverse complement strand
CAGCGGAACGTCTTCGCGTAACCGGGCGCTGCGACCAGCATCGCAGCCAGCAGCACCGAAACGTACGGACTCACTCCCTTGCGCATGGATTCTCTCCCTGTTCGGCCGAATGGGTGACCGCCTGACCCTGCCGCCAAGCATGATGGCGAACCTCGATCGCAGCGTCAATGCGCGCAGGAACGCCCCGGCGACGGGCGCGCGATGCCTACGCTGGCGCGCCGGCGCGACGGACCGCGTCGAGCGCGCATTCGACGCGCGCGGCCGCCGTCGCCGCGACGTCGCTCGCGAAACAGTCGATCGTCTCCAGTTCCATGCTGCGCAACCAGGTCAGCTGCCGCCGCGCGAGCTGCCGGGTCGCGGCAATGCCCCGCTCGCGCAGTCGGCGCAGCTCTCCGCCGGAATCGAGGTGCTCCAGCACCTGCCGGTACCCGACGCAGCGCATCGAAGGCATCGCCGGATGCAAGCGGTACCGCCTGCGCAGGGCGCGGAGCTCGTCGACCAGGCCGCGCTCGAGCATCGCGTCGAAGCGCTCGGCGATGATCCGGTGCAGACGCGCGCGGTCCGCCGGATACAGCGCGATCGCCACGGTCGCGCCGAGGGCGCCCGCCGGGGCGCGGGTGCCCTGCAGCGAGGAGAGCGGCCTGCCGGTCAGCGCGTGCACTTCGAGCGCGCGCTGGATGCGCTGGGAGTCGGTGGACGCGAGACGCGCGCCGGAGGCCGGATCGACACGCGCCAGCTCTGCATGCAGCGCCGGCCAACCCAGCTGCGCCGCGCGGGCGTCCAGCGCCGCCCGCAGGACGGGATCGGCTGGCGGCAGGGTGCTCAGGCCTTCGGTCAGCGCCTTGAAATAGAGCATCGTTCCGCCGGCCACGATCGGGAGACGGCCCCGGGCGCGTATCGCGGCGATGGCCGCCGTCGCGTCGCGTTGGAAACTCGCCGCCGAGTAGGCCTCGGTCGGTTCGATCAGGTCGAGCAGGTGGTGCGGAACCTCGGCGCGGGCGGCCGCGTCGGGTTTCGCGGTGCCGATGTCCATGCCGCGATAGACCTGCGCCGAGTCGGCAGTGACGATCTCGCCGCAAAAACGCAGCGCAAGCGCATGCGCAAGCGCCGACTTGCCCGATGCGGTCGGACCCATCAGCAGCACCACCGGGATCACCGCCCCCTCCGGGCGCAGTGCGCCTCGCCGGTCCTGCCGGCGCGGGACCGTCGCCGGACCCGCGGCGTCCCCGGCACGTCAGCGCCCGCGCATGAACAGCCGATCGAGGTCCGCGAGGGAGAGCTGAAACCACGTCGGGCGCCCATGGTTGCACTGCCCCGCGCGCTCGGTCGTTTCCATGTCCCGCAACAGCGCGTTCATCTCGGCGAGGGTGAGGCTGCGGTTGGCACGAACCGCCGCGTGACAGGCCATCGTCGACAGCAGCTCGTCGCGGCGCGCGTCGAGCGCGCGCGATCCCCCGAACTCGCGGATGTCGTGAAGGACTGCACGGGCAAGCGCGACGGCGTCGGCGTCCTGCAGGGGCGCGGGGATTCCACGCACCGCGAGCGTCGTCGGGCCCATCGGCGAAACGTCGAAACCGAGGGCCTCGAGCACCTCGGCATGCTCGCTCGCCGCCGCAAGCTCGAGCGGATCGGCGGAAAACGCCGCGGGCACCAGCAGCGGCTGCACCGGGACGCGGCCGGCGAAGGCCGCCTTCAGGCCTTCGTACACGATGCGCTCGTGGGCGGCGTGCATGTCGACGAGGACCAGGCCCGCACGGTTCTGCGCGAGGATGTAGACGCCGTGCAACTGCGCGAGCGCGAAACCCAGCGGGTGGAGATCCTCACCGTCCCCAGGCGTCGCGACGGCGGCATCCTCCGCGCCTGCCGGCGCCACGGCTCCCGCCCCCGCAGCACCCATGCCCGCTTCGTGGAATGGCGGCCCACCTCCGCCGCGCAGTCCGAACAGCCGCCGGTAGAACACGGCCGGCTCGGCGGCGTCAAGCGGCAATCCCGATTGCGGCCAGCCGCGACCCGGTGCGCCGGTCTGCGCCGAGGTCCCCGCCTGCGTCCCCCAGTCCGGCACTCGCGGCGGCAGGCGCGCAGCGGCGAGTCCCAGGCGCTGCGCCGCGGACACCGCCGGCTGCTCCGCCGCCGTCGAGGCGAGCGCGCGTTCCACCGCATGGCGGACGAACTGGTGGATCGCGCCGGAATCCCGGAAACGCACCTCGGTCTTCTGCGGGTGCACGTTGACGTCGACGCGACGGGGGTCCAGCGCCAGCCACAGCACGTAGGCCGGCTGCCGCTCGTGGTGCAGGACGTCGCGGTAAGCCTCTCGCAGCGCGTGCGCGAGCACGCGGTCGCGGACGTAGCGGCCATTGACGAACACGTATTGCAGCGTGCCCCCGTCGGCGGCGTAGGCAGGGCGCACCGCGAATCCCGCGAGGCGCAGCTCGCCGCCGTCGGCGTCGACCTGCGTCGCATGCAACGCGAAAGCGTCTCCCAGCAACTCCTCGACGCGCGCGCGGCGCCCTGCCGCCTGGAGCCTGCGCGTTGCGCGGCCATTGTGCGTCAGCGTGAACCCGGTCTCGCAGTTCGCAAGCGCGACCCGGCGAAACGCCTCGTCGCAATGCGCCCACTCGGTCGCCTCGGTGCGCAGGAACTTGCGGCGCGCGGGCGTGTTGAAGAAGAGCTCCTCGAGCGTGACCGTGGTTCCGACCGCGAGCGCCGCCGGGGTCACCGGCCCAATGCTGCCACCCTCGACCTCGATGCGCCACGCGTGCGGCTTCGACGCCGCGCGCGATGCGATCGACAATCGCGACACCGCTGCCATCGACGCCAGCGCCTCGCCGCGAAACCCCAGCGTCGCGATCGCTTCGAGGTCCACCACGGTCGCGATCTTCGACGTCGCGTGGCGACTGACCGCCGGCGCCAGGTCCTCGCGCTCGATCCCCGAGCCGTTGTCGGCCACGCGAATACGCCTGACGCCCCCGCCCGCGACATCGACGTCGATTTGCGTTGCGCCGGCGTCGAGCGCGTTCTCGAGCAGCTCCTTCAGCGCGGCCGCAGGGCGTTCGACCACCTCGCCCGCGGCGATCTGGTTGATCAGCAGGTCCGACAGCGCGCGGATCGCGCCCATGTCAGTGGCGCCCGGCCGCCCGTAGCCACTGACCGCCCCCTCCGGGGGCAGCGAGCGCGAGCGAGCGTGGGGGTCGTGTCATCTCAGTGGCGAAACGCATGCGCCCAGTGCGCATAGACGTCGTCGGCGACCGCCTGCAGCGCAGCGATCCGGCCCTGCAGGTCCTGCAGGATCTCGCCTCGCGATTGCAGGGACGGCAGCCCCGGGGCCGCGATCTCGGCCGCGGCGACGTCGCACCAGGACTCGACCAGCGCGCGCGTCATTTCAACGTGGCACTGCAGGCCCATGTGGATGTTCCCGATCACGTAGGCCTGGTTGGGATTGAACGCGTTGCTGAGCACGCGCGTCGCTCCCGGAGGAAGGTCGAAGACCTCGTAGTGCCACTGGAAAGCCGTGAAGGACTCGCGGCCGCCGAACCACTCGC
>DASYXO010000371.1:0-3686 GCA_035934825.1 Casimicrobiaceae bacterium | reverse complement strand
GCGAGCGCCTGGTAATCGAGGTGGGTGTACACCTGCGTGCTGGCAATCGACGCGTGGCCCAGCATCTCCTGCACGGCACGCAGGTCGCCCGACGACTGCAGCACATGGCTCGCGAACGAATGCCGCAGCATGTGCGGGTGGACGTGGCGCGTCAGGCCTTGCCTGACGGCCCACTGCGCGAGCCTGCGCTCGATCGCCCGCGGCGAAAGCCGTTGCCCGGGGCGGCCGACGAACATCGCGGTCTCGCCCGCGGCCGCCAGGGTGCCGCGGACGGCGAGCCATCGCTGGAGCGCCGCGCGTGCCGCGCTTCCCACCGGCACGATGCGCTCCTTGCTGCCCTTGCCGAGCACGCGCACCTCCCCGGTCGCGAGGTCGCAGGCCCCGAGGTCGAGCTGCGCGAGCTCCGACAGGCGCAACCCCGACGAATAGGCGAGCTCGAGCAGGGCGCGGTCGCGCATCGCAAGCGGCTCGGTAGCATCGATCGTGACCAGCCGCGCGGCCTCCTCGGGCGAGAGCGCGGACGGCAGCCGTCGCGGCGATTTCGGCGCCTTGATCCCCGCGCAGGGATCCTCGCCCAGCGACCGGTCGCGCTCCAGCAGGAAACGATAGAACGCCCGCCACGCCGACAGGGCCCGCGCGAGGCTGCGCCCCGAAAGTCCGCGCCCGTGCAGCGTCGCGATGTGGCGCATCAACTGGGCCCGCGACAGCCGCGCGACGGGCGCGGTGCCGGCGAGCGACAGCAGGTGCACGACATCGCGCAGGTAGGCGCTGCGCGTGTGGGGGGCGCGCGGCGCCAGGTGGGTCGCGAACGCATCGAGCAGCGCCGCGTTCTCCTTCGATGCTCCAGCAGGTGCTGCGATGGTCGCGGGCATCGCGGGAGCGCTAGGATGCGGGCAGGAAACGCGCGATCGCCATGCTCGCGAGCTCGGCGAGGCGCAGCAGGTAGACGGTTCCCATCGCGGAATGGAAACGCTGGGCGTCGCGGCTGGCGAGCGCGAGCACGCCGAACGTGGTCTCGGTGCGCAGCGGCAGGTACGCGAACGAAGCGAGCGACCCCCCGTCCTCGAACCACGCGCGCGACCCCGGTGCCGGCTGGGCGCCGCAGTAGGGTCCGCGCAGGTGGTCGGCATAATCGCGAGCCTCGGTCGTAACTTCCATGAGCTCCGGAAGCCGCGCGTCTCCCGGATCCGCACCCCAGATGCGCATCGCGACCTGGGGTACCGCGAAATCCTCCTTCAGGCTGTGCGACAGAACGGCCAGCGTCGTCTCGAGGTCGCGAGCGGCGAACAGCGCGAGCGTCGAGCGATGGAGCTTCTCGCTGATGACGTCGTTGTCGGTGCCATGGCGGACCAGCTCGGCAAGCTGCCGCTCGAGATCGCGAATCCGCTCGCGCAGCGTGAGGATCTGTCGCTCGGCGATCGGGATCGCGTGGCCACCGTGCGGGTGGGGCACGAAGATCTCGGCGACGATGTCCGCGTAGGCCTCGAAGAAATCCGGGTGCTGCTTCAGGTATTCGGCGACGACACTCGCGTCCATCCAGGTCCTTGGTCGTTGACAGCGTGTTGATCGATCCCGGGGCGCCTGCACCTGTCCGGTCAGCCGCGCCACTCGCCTTCGAAGACCGTCCGTGCCGGGCCTTTCATCGTGACCGGCGCATCGCCTCCCGGCCACGAGATCGCGAGATCTCCCCCGCGCGTAACCACCCGGACGCTCGCATCGAGCAGGCCGCGCCGGATTCCCGCGACGACCGCCGCGCACGCGCCGGTTCCGCAGGCGAGCGTCTCGCCTGCACCGCGTTCGAAGACGCGCAGTCGAATGGTAGCGCGATCGACGACCTGCATGAATCCCGCATTGACGCGCCGCGGAAACCGCGGGTGCCGCTCGATCAACGGCCCCATCGTCGCGACCGGTGCGCTATCGACGTCGACGACGATCTGCACCGCGTGCGGGTTGCCCATCGACAGCACCGAGAGCTCGACGACGGTCCCGCCGACGTCCAGGGGCTCGACGACGCCACCGGTGCCCCCGATGAAAGGGACCTCCGCCGGCGGAAACCGCGGCACGCCCATGTCCACGATCACCTCGCCGTCGGGCTCCATCCGGGGAACGATCAATCCGCCCGCAGTCTCGACGCGGATCTCGCGCTTGTCGGTCAGCCCATGCTCGCGGACGAAGACGACGAAGCAGCGCGCCCCGTTGCCGCACTGCTCGACCTCGCCGCCGTCCGGGTTGAAGACCCGGTAGCGGAAATCGGCGTCCCCGCGGGGCGCCTCGACGACCAGCACCTGGTCGCAGCCGACCCCGAAACGACGGTCGGCGAGGCGCCGGATGTCGGCAGGGGCGAGCGTGAACGGAGCGCGCGTCGCGTCGACGACGACGAAATCGTTGCCCAGCCCCTGCATCTTGGTGAAGCGCAGCGCCGTCACTTCGACGCCCCGACGTCTCCGCTGCGCGAGAAAGGCAGGCTCGCGCCACCCATGAGCTTCGCACGGCCCTCGATGAGGTAGTGGACCGAGGGGGGCACCGCCGACGGGCGCGTGCGCGCACCGCGCTGCATCGCCTTCGCGACCGCGAGCAGCACGGCGTCCATCCCGGTGCGCGCCGAGAATTCGGCGCTCGCACTGCCGTGCGCAGGCACGTGGATGGGCGCCTCGAGGGCGCCCTTGGCGACCTCCTGTCCCTCGATCGACAACGTTCCGTCGAGCGCCTCGATGACGACGTCGCGATCGTCGCGATTCGAGATCGACACGGCGACGCTGAAATACGCCTCGGACCCGACGATGCGGTCGAGGCTCACCCCGACCACGTCGATGCGCGGCGGGGTGCCCGGCAGCATCGTCGCGCAGGCAAAGAGCAGCGTCGCCGCCAGCATCGGTACCCAGCGAGCGAGCCCGCGGGGCAGCCGGCGCGCGAGCCGGCGTGCGGGGTGCCAGGCGGGGTTGCGCATCGGGACAGCTCCTCGCGCGGCAGGCAGCCGCCTAGACGTTGAAGCGGAAGTGCATGACGTCGCCGTCACGCACGACGTAGTCCTTGCCTTCCAGGCGCATCTTGCCCGCTTCCTTCGCGCCCTGCTCGCCCTTGAGCGCGATATAGTCGGCGTAGGCGATCACCTCGGCGCGGATGAACCCGCGCTCGAAGTCGGTGTGGATGACGCCGGCGGCCTGCGGCGCCGTTGCGCCTTTCGCGACCGTCCACGCGCGGACCTCCTTCTCGCCGGCGGTGAAATACGTCTGCAGGCCGAGCAGATCGTATCCGGCGCGGACCAGCCGGTCGAGACCCGGCTCGGTCATCCCCATGTCGGCGAGGAACAGCGCCTGGTCCGCGTCGTCGAGGTCGGCGATCTGCGCCTCCATCGCCGCGCAGATCGCGACGACGGGGGTCTTCTCGACCTGCGCGTGACGCCGGAGCTCGTCGAGCATCGGGTTGCCCTCGAAACCATGCTCGGCGATGTTCGCGACGTAGAGCGTCGGCTTCATCGTGAGCAGGAAATACGGCTTCAGCAGCGCCCGCTCCTCGTCATAGAGCTCGACGGTGCGGGCGGGCTTCGCCTGGTTCAGCGCGGCGCGCACGCGTGCGAGCACGGCGTGGGTGCGCTGCGCCTCCTTGTCGCCCCCGGCGCGCGCGAGCTTCTCGACCTTCGACATCTGCTTGTCGACCGTGGCGAGGTCCGCGAGTGCAAGTTCGGT
>DASYXO010000012.1:0-9256 GCA_035934825.1 Casimicrobiaceae bacterium | reverse complement strand
GCGGCCGACGAGGGCGAGGTCTGCCTCGACCTCGCTGCGCATCCGCTGGGGCTGATGCGCGGCTACGAGGACAGCCCGCAGGCGACGGCCCAGGCGATGCGCGACGGCCATTACCACACCGGCGACACGGCCACGCGCGACGAGGACGGCTACGTGACCTTCGTCGGACGCGCCGACGACGTGTTCAAGGCGTCCGATTACCGGATCAGTCCGTTCGAGCTCGAGAGCACGCTGCTCGAGCACGCGGCCGTCACCGAGGTGGCGATCGTTCCAAGTCCCGATCCGCTGCGGCTGGCCGTGCCGAAGGCGTTCGTCACCGTGACCGCCGCCAGCGAGCCCGGCAGCGCGCTGGCCGAGGACATACTCGCCTTCGCGCGCATGAAGCTCGCCGCGTACAAGCGGGTGCGCCGGATCGAGTTCGTCGCCGAACTCCCAAAGACGCTATCCGGCAAGATCCGCCGCGTCGAGCTGCGCCACGCGGAGGCGGAGCGACGCCAGCGCGGCCGGCGCGAGCCCCTCGAGTATTTCGAGGAAGACTTCCCCGGCCTCAAGCGCGACTAGGCAGTCGCAGACCGGCGCGAGCCCCCTGCCTCGTTTCGTGCCTGCGCCCTCGGGTACGATAGTGGAACCATGTCGCGCATGGGCAGCAACCGAATCGAGAACTGGCTCGCGGCAGAGCGCGCACCGGCGCAGCGTGCGGTCGCCGGCGCGATCGCCCTTGGCACGCTCGCGGCGCTGCTGCTGATCGCGCAGGCATGGCTGCTCGCGCGTACGCTGGCCGCCGCCGTGCTGCACAAGGCGCCGCTAGCCCAGCTGCTGCCCTCGCTATGGCCACTGGTCCCGATGCTGGCGGCGCGCTTCGCAGTCGCGGCGGCGATCGAGCCGGTCGGCATGCGGGGCGCGGTGGCGATCAAGGAGGACCTGCGGGGCAGGATCTTCGTCCATCTGCAGCGCCTCGGTCCCACGTTCCTGCATGCGCGGCACAGCGGCGAGCTGGCCACGACAGTTGTCGACGGCGTCGAGGCGCTCGATTCCTATTACGCGCGCTACCTGCCGCAAAAGGCACTGGCGGTCAGCGTACCGGTCGCGATCCTCGCCTTCGTCGTTCCGCGAGACTGGATCTCCGGACTGGTGCTCGTCGTGAGCGCACCCCTGATCGTCGTGTTCATGATCCTGGTCGGCACCGGTGCCGAGCGGCGCAACCAGCGCCAGTGGCGCGAACTGGCACGGATGAGCGCGCATTTCCTCGACGTGCTGCAGGGCCTGACGACGCTGAAGCTCTTTGGCGCATCCCGACGCGAGGCCAACCTCATCGCCCGAGTGTCGGATGATTACCGTCGCAGCACGATGTCCGTGCTGCGCATCGCCTTCCTGTCGTCGGTCGTGCACGAGTTCTTCTCGGCGGTGGGCATCGCACTGGTGGCAGTGCTGGTCGGCTTCCGTCTGCTGCAAGGCCACCTGGACCTCGAGGCCGGGATGTTCGTGCTGCTTCTCGCCGCCGAGTATTACGCTCCACTTCGCAGCCTCGGGACGCATTACCACGCCCGCATGGAGGCGATCGCGGCAGCCGAGCGCATGCTCGACGTTCTGGATGCCGAGGTCGCGGGGTCTGCCTGGGCAGCGGCGCGCCCGGTGCTCGGGCGCAGGTTCGACGTGCGCTTCGACGACGTGCATTTCGCCTATGAGCCCGGCCGCGAAGCGCTGCGCGGCGCGACGTTCACGCTCGAGGCCGGGCGGGTCACTGCACTCGTGGGACCGAGCGGCGCGGGCAAGAGCACGGTATTAAATCTGCTGCTCGGCTTCGTGCGCGCGCAGCGCGGGTCGGTGGACGCCGGCGGACACGACCTGGCGGGCGTCGATCCCGCGCACTGGCTCACCCATGTCGCGTGGCTGCCGCAGCGGCCGCACCTGTTCGAGGGCAGCATCCTGGACAACATCCGCCTGGGCGCTCCCGGCGCGTCGATCGAGGCTGTTCGCGCCGCCGCCCGCGACGCCGAGGCCGACGAATTCATCCTGCGCCTGCCGCAGGGCTATGACACTCCGCTGGGCGAGCGCGGCCAGAACCTTTCCGGCGGCCAGGTGCAGCGCATCGCGCTGGCGCGGGCGTTCCTGAAGGACGCCCCGCTGGTGGTCATGGACGAGGGAACCGCGAGCCTCGATACCGAGACCGAGGCGCGGGTCGTCGCGGCGCTCGCGCGGCTGGCGCGCGGCCGCACGCTGCTGATCGTCGCCCACCGGCTGCGCAGCGTCCGCTCGGCACACCGCATCGTCGTGCTCGACGCGGGTCGCGTGGTCGAGCAGGGCACCCACGAGACGCTCGCACGGGCAGGCGGGCTGTATGCGCGGCTCGTGCGCGCCCACGCCGCCGCGCATCTTAGTGCGCACGCGCTGCGTGCGCACTAAGATGCGCGGGGACCTGCCACTCGCCCGCAGGCTGCTGGACCTGGCCCGTCCCTATCGCGGATGGCTGGTGCTGGGGGCGCTCTGTGCCGTGGTGACGCAGCTCGCGGGCGTCGGGCTGATGGCCGTCGCCGGCAGGTTCATCGCCGCGATGGCGCTTGCGGGCGTGGCCGGCGCGCAGCTCAACTATTTCCTGCCGGCGGCGCTGATCCGGCTGTTCGCGGTCCTGCGCACGGGTGGGCGCTACGTCGAGCGCGTGGTCACCCACGAGGCGACGTTTCGCCTGCTGGCGCAGCTGCGGACTTGGTTCTTTCGCCGGCTCGAGCCGCTTGCGCCGGCACGGCTCGAGCGCCACCGCGGCAGCGATCTGCTCGAGCGCATCCAGGCCGACATCGACACGCTGCAGAGCGCGTACCTGCGGCTGATCGTCCCCGTCGTCGTAGCAATCTCGGGCGTGCTGGTGGTGGCGATCGTCCTCGCGCGCACGATGCCGCAAGCCATCGCGCCGGTGGTCGCCGTGCTGCTCGTCGCCGGAGTCGCCGTGCCCGTGGCGATGCGGCACCTGGGCGAGGCGCCCGGGGTGGCGCGGATCGGAGCGCGGGCGGCGCTGCGCGTGGCGGTGATCGACGGCCTGCAGGGCATGGCCGAGCTTCGCGTCTGCGGGGCCGCGCAAGCGCAGGCACGGCGCATCGGCGCGCTCACGCGGACGCTGAACGCGCAGCAGTTGCGGCTCGCGCGGCTTTCGGGTCTGTCGGGCGCGGCGGTAGGCCTGTGCGCGAGCCTGGCGATGTGGGGTGTTGCGCTGCTCGGCGTCGCGCTGGTTTCGCGCGGCAGCCTGGTGCCGTCCGATCTGCCGATGCTCACGCTTTTCGTGCTCGCAAGCTTCGATGCAGTGGGCCCGCTGCCCGGGGCGCTGCAGCAGGCAGGCGAGATCTTCGCCGCGGCGCGCCGCGTATTCGAGCTCACCGACGCCGCGCCGGAAGTGGAGGAGCCGCGGGGGGACTCGCCGACGCCGCGGGACTGCGGCATCGCGATCCGCGGCGTCCGCATGCGCTATGGCGGCGACGAGGCGTGGGTGCTCGACGGCCTCGACCTCGACCTGCCGCCGGGGCGCCGGATTGCGCTGGTCGGGCCGAGTGGCGCGGGCAAGAGCAGCATCGTCTCGCTGTTGCTTCGCTTCCGGGAGTTCCAGGAGGGCGCCGTGAGCCTCGGCGAATGCGACCTGCGCAGTTACCGCGGCGAGGACCTCAGGCGCCGGATCGCGGTCGTGTCGCAGGAGACTTACCTGTTCGACGCGACGATCATCGAGAACCTGCGCATCGCCGACCCAGGGGCGGGTGACGAGGCGGTCATGCGCGCCGCGCGCGCGGCGCAGATCCACGATTTCATCGTCTCGCTGCCCGACGGCTACCAGACCTGGGTCGGCGAGGCGGGCGTCAGGCTCTCGGGCGGGCAGGCGCGCCGCATCGCGATCGCCCGCGCGCTGCTGAAGGACGCACCGATCCTGCTGCTCGACGAGCCCACCGAGGGCCTCGATCCCGGGACCGAGCATGCACTGATCGAGTCGATCGAGACGCTGATGGCCGGGCGCAGCGTCCTCGTCATCACCCACAGGCCGGCCTCCCTGGGCGAGCGCGTCGACGAGGTGCTCGTGCTCGAGGGCGGTCGCATCGTCGAGCGCGGAACCCATGCGGAGCTGCTGCTCCGCGGCGGCCCCTACGCCCGCTACCAGGACTACATCGCCGTCCCCGGGGCGCCGCGCTGACGGTCGGCCAGTCGCGACCGCCGATGGCCGGGCGCGTGCTGCGCCGTCACTCCCGGGCGCCGCGCCGTCGTTCCTCTTCCTGGGTGTCGAGCATGGCCGCGCCGGCGGCCGCGACCAGCACCATCATCACGGTGCCGATCAGCCAGGCGAAGTACCACGACCCGTAGGCGCCGAGAATGACCGCCAGGACGATGACGCAGATGGCGATGAACATATAGACGAGAAAACGTGCGAACGTGCCCATGACGAAGGCGGCTCCTCAGTAGGCGTGCTCGTCGGATTCAATGCGTTGTGCGCTCACCTTGCCGCGCATCACCCAGAATGCCCAGCTCGTGTACCAGAGGATCAGCGGCATGAACACCGCGGTGAACCCGGTCATCCACGCCAGCGTGTATTCGCTGGACGACGCATTCCACACGGTCAGGCTCTGCGAGGGCTCGGAGGACGACGGCAGCATGAACGGGAACATCGCGGTGCCGACGGACCCGATGATGCCGATCCAGGCGAGCGCCCCGAGCCACCACGCGAGGTGCGAGGCACCCCTGCGCGCCGCAACGAGGCCGGGCAGCAGGCCGGCGTAGGCGGACGCGGGCACCAGCCACAGGATCGCATGGCCGCGGAAGTTGACCAGCCAGTCGCCGGTCGCGCGCTCGACGATCTGGCGCAGCGGTGTCTGGGCCGCCGCGGGGTCGGGCCCGCGCAAAAGGTGATAGCCCTGCATGCGACTCAACCAGAATCCGCCGATGGTGAACAGCAGCAGCGCGCCGATGCCGCTCCACAGCGCGGCCCGACGGGCGCGCTCGCGGATCACGCCTTCGCCGCGGTTCATGACCATCGTCGCGCCCATGTAGACCGACATCGCCACCGACAGCAGGCCGCAAAGGATCGCGAATGGATTGAGGAGCGCGACGAAGCTGCCGGTGTAGCGGGACGTCAGGTTCCAGTCGAAATGGAACGGCACGCCCTGCAGGATGTTGCCGACCGCCGCCCCGAACACCAGCATCGGCACGAAGCCGCTGGCGAACAACGCCCAGTCCCAGGCCCCGCGCCATTGCGCCGATGCGAGCTTGCTGCGGTACTCGAAGCCCAGTGGCCGGACGATCATGGTCCACAGCAGCAGCAGCATCACGACGTAGAACCCCGAGAACGCGGTCGCGTAGATCAGCGGCCACGCGGCGAAGATCGCGCCGCCGCCCAGGACGAACCAAACCTGGTTGCCGTCCCAGTGGGGGCCGACGATGTTGAGTGCGACGCGGCGCTCGGTGTCGGTGCGCCCGACGTAGCGCAGGATCGTGCCCACGCCCATGTCCATCCCCACCATGACGGCCAGCCCGATCAGCAGCACGCCCAGCAGGACCCACCAGACGAGCTTGAGGAGCAGATAGGTTTCCACGGTCAGATCTCCCAGCGGCTCGCCAGCCGTCCCGCAGGTGCCGGCGCGGCCTGACCCGCTGCGGTCCCCGCTCGCGGGCCCGCGACGTCGGGTCCGTCGGCGTCAGGGCCCGCGCGCACCGCCCTGACCATCAGGTACATCTCGATGGCGATGAATATCGAGTAGAGCAGGACGAATCCGCTGAGCGAGAAAACCAGGTAGGCGACGCCGTGCGTCGAGGCCGACATCCACGTCGGCAGGATCTGGTAGACGGTCCATGGCTGGCGCCCGACCTCGGCCACCAGCCAGCCCATTTCGCAGGCGATGAAAGGCACGGGAATCGACCATAGCGCGAGGCGCAGGAAGCCACGCTGGTGCTCGACCTCATTGCGCAGCGTGTAGATGACCGCGAGGATGAAGTAGCCGAGCATCAGCAAGCCAAGGCCCACCATGATGCGAAACGACCAGAATATCGGCGCCACCTGGGGTATCGTGTCGCGCGCGGCCTGCAGGATAGCGTCGGGCGTGGACGTCGAGGCGTCCTGGCCGGGGGCGTAGCGCTGCACGAGGAACCCGTAGCCCAGATCCTTCTCGTGGGCCCTGAATTGCGCCATCGCCCGCGCGTCCGAGGGGTCCTGCGCGAGACGCTTCAGCGCGACGACCGCGGGGATGCCGTTTCGGATGCGCTCGGCTGCCTGTTTCTCGAGATCGTCGACCCCCGGGACCGTGCCATCCAGCGAGTGGGTGACGAGCAGCGACAACCCGGCCGGCACCTGGATCTGCCAGAGGTTCGCCCGCTCCGATTGCGACGGTGCGGCGACGACGTTGAACGCGACCGGCGCGGGTTCGGTCTTCCACAGCGCTTCCATGGCCGCGAGCTTCGTCGGCTGGGCCCGGCCGCCGATGAAGCCGAGCGCATCGCCCAGCGTGATCACGCCCGCGGTCGCGAGCACGCCGAACAGCGCCGCCATCCGGAACGAGCGCCTCGCCATCTCCATGTGGCGGTTCTTCAGCATGTAGAACGCGCTGATGCCGCCGACGAACATCGCTGCGGTCACATAGCCCGCGATGCTCGTATGCACGAATTTTGACTGGGCGTCGGCGTTGAAGATCAGGTCCGCGAAGCTCGTGAGCTCCATCCGCAGCGTCAACGGGTTGAAACGCGCACCCTGAGGGTCCTGCATGAACCCGTTGGCGACCAGGATCCACACGGCCGAGAGATTGGATCCCAGCGCGACCAGATAGGTGACGATCAGGTGTTGCGCCTTCGACATGCGCTCCCAGCCGAACACCATCAGGCCGACGAACGTCGACTCCATGAAAAAAGCCATCAGACCTTCGATCGCGAGCGGCGCGCCGAAGGTGTCGCCGACGAAGCTCGAGTAGAACGACCAGTTGGTCCCGAACTGGAACTCCATCGTCAGGCCGGTGGCCACCCCCAGCGCGAAGTTGATCAGGAACAGCTTGCCCCAGAACTGGGTCATCCGCCGGTAGATGTCGCGCCCGGTGGTGACATAGACCGTCTCCATCGCGGCGAGCAGGAAGCTGAGCCCGAGCGTCAGCGGAACGAAGAGGAAGTGATAGAGCGCGGTTGCGGCGAACTGCCATCGCGAAAGCTCGACCACCGTGTTGTCGATCATCGAGGAACCTCCGGCTTCTCGCAGCAGGGTCTCGACCGTGATGCCGGCAGCCCCCTGGCCCATGGAGTGTCGCATCGAGCAGGAGGCGAGGCAACTGCCGTAGAATCCGGTCGCCGAGCCGCATTCGCGGCGTTCCGTAATCATCCATCATGACCGACACCACCGCTTCCAGCACCCGCCGCGAGACCCTGGGCTTCCAGGCCGAGGTCAGGCAACTGCTCGACCTGATGATCCATTCGCTGTACTCGAATCGCGAGATCTTCCTGCGCGAGCTGATATCCAATGCGTCGGACGCCTGCGACAAGCTGCGTTTCGAGGGGCTGCACAACCCGGCGCTGTACGAGGACGACCCGGAGCTCGTCATCCGCGTCGATTACGACTCGGCGCAGCGGGTGTTGACGATCGCCGACAACGGCGTCGGCATGAGCCGCGACGAGGTGATCGCGAACCTCGGCACCATCGCCAAGTCGGGGACGCGCGAGTTCTTCGCGCGATTGTCGGGCGACCAGCAGAAGGACGCGCACCTGATCGGCCAGTTCGGCGTCGGGTTCTATTCGTCGTTCATCGTCGCCGACCGGGTCACCGTGGTGACGCGCCGGGCCGGGGAGCAATCCGACCAGGGTGTGCGCTGGGAGTCCGCGGGTGCGGGCGAGTTCGACATCGAAATGACCTCGAAGCCGGGCCGGGGCACCGTGATCACGCTGCACCTGCGCGACGGACAGGACGACCTGCTTTCCGGATCGAAGCTGCGTTCGATCATCCGCAGGTATTCGGACCACATCGTCCAGCCGATCCGGATGAGGACGGAGGCGTGGAAGGACGGCAAGCCGGAACGGCAGTCCGAGGAGGAGACGGTCAACCAGGCCTCGGCGCTGTGGGCCCGGCCCCGCAGCGAGATCGGTGACGAGCAGTACAAGGAGTTCTACAAGCACGTCGGCCACGATTTCGAGGATCCTCTGGCGTGGACGCATGCGCGCGTCGAGGGGCGATCCGAGTACACGCAGCTGCTCTACATCCCGTCGCGGGCACCCTTCGACCTGTGGGATCGCAAGGCGCGGCACGGCATCAAGCTCTATGTGCGCCGCGTCTTCATCATGGACGATGCCGAGCAGCTGCTGCCGGCGTATCTCCGGTTCGTCCGCGGGATCGTCGATTCGGCCGACCTTCCGCTCAACATCTCGCGCGAGATCCTTCAGGAGTCGCGCGACATCGAGGCGATCCGGGGCGGCTGTACCAGGAAGGTCCTCGACCTGCTCGCGCACATGGCTGGAGAGGATACGGCGAAGTACGCGCAATTCTGGGGCGAGTTCGGGACTGTCCTGAAAGAGGGCATCGGCGAGGACGCCGCGAACCGCGAGCGGATCGCAGGGCTGCTGCGGTTCGCATCGACCCGCGGCGACACCGCGGAGGAGTTGGTGTCGCTCGGCGATTACGTCGGCCGGATGAAGAGCGGGCAGCAGGGGGTCTACTATGTCACGGCCGAGACCTTCAATGCGGCGCGCAACAGCCCGCATCTCGAAGTGTTCCGCAGCAAGGGGATCGAGGTCCTGCTGCTTTCCGACCGTGTCGACGAATGGGTCGTGGGGCACCTGACCGAATTCGAGGGCCGGCCGCTCGTGTCCGTCGCCAAGGGCGGGCTCGATCTCGGCGCGCTGGAAGACGCCGCGGAGAGGGACGAAGACCGGCACGAGGCAGACCAGTTCAAGCCGTTCGTCGACAGGCTCAAGGCGAGCCTGGGCGAGCGCGTCAAGGACGTCCGCGTCACGCGCAGGCTGACCGAGTCCCCGGCGTGCCTGGTCGCCGACGAGCGCGACATGAGCGCGAATCTCGCGCGGATGCTGCGCACTGCCGGCCAACCGGGCCCCGCGTGGAAACCCATACTCGAGGTCAATCCCCGCCATCCGGTCGTTGCCAGGATGCGCGACCAGGAGCGCAGCTTCGACGACTGGGCGAGCGTGCTGTTCGATCAGGCGCTGCTGGCCGAGGGCGGGCAGCTCGACGATCCGGCGACGTTCGTCAAGCGCATCAACCAGCTGATGCTGGAGATGAACGCGGGCGCGTCGTCGGCGGGGCCCCGCA